>JANWVL010000091.1 GCA_025056655.1 Candidatus Methylacidiphilales bacterium | reverse complement strand
GTCACCCCGCTCTTACTCGTCCGATAGTGATTCGACAGCTTTAGCATTATGTCCCTTACTTTCTACTCAAATTGCCGCGTTATGCAAGCTTTTTTGAAATAATCATGAGTCTGAGTTAAAATGCCATCAATCATCTTTCTTCAATAACTGTTTATAATAAGATATTATTCCATTAGTTTTTTCTGCTTTTATAAGTCGATAATACCTATATCTAATTCCACAGCTCATTATGTATACTATTGTCATCCAAAATGACAAATCAAAATCTAGTCGGAAAATATTCGGTATTAACCAAATATATATAACCATGTCAATAACAACAATTAGTAGTTTTTTTATGTCCATCTTACTTATAGTAACATTTCTCTTGATTACATGAATACCACCCTAGAGCACCAAATGAGACCACTCCTCCAATTCCATAGCACTTCAATGTTAAAGCACCAGCTATAAAATTAATTATACATTTTGTATATGTGTTACTTCCTTTTGCTCCGATACATTTATCCCAGTCACCACCAAATTCTATATCAACTACCTTACCCCAAATTCCACCTCTTAACATACAACAAAGTCTATCCATTTGGGATAACCCCTCCGGATCTGTATAATTCACCGCATTATTCCCCACATATCTATACCCATTCACAAGTTTTGCATAAAATCTTACTAGGTTATTTATGAAGTTTGGGAATTCACAAATTAAAGCAATCATAAGGATGTCCAAAACATATTGCGTTGATTATGCTGATCATCAATTACATTCCACCTATAAATCAAAAGCTTTCTCATGGTTAGACAATTATTATTCAATGCAAATTCTAATTAATTACGATTACCTATTTCATTATGCTTCTACTATATAGATTATTGCTTTTAGATTTATTTTATCCTATGTTTATTAAGATAAGATTTCAATGACTCTCTGGAAATTTGATTTTTGTTTATATTCTTCTTTATATACTCATTTATATCTGCCATCGATATATTATCGTAGATTTGGATTCTTTCTGTCAACACTCTCCCATCATCATTTTTATAGATGCATAATACTTCGGGGCGATCCGTTCGCTTTTTTTGAACCTTACAGTATAGATCATGTGCTTTAACTGTAATTCTATAGTAAAAATTCCCGTTTGCATGCCCATAACCTCTCTCATTTTTTTTTCTGTCTACTTCGCTATGTAGAATGAACACCACTTTGTCCTCTTGATCAGACACAACATCAATGAACCCATATTCCTTCATTACCCATGATGTTGACCTCAAAGACGAATAGGCATGATGAATAAAAGTTATATTTGCTATTACCAGGATACTGAAAATTAACACTCTCATATTAAAATTTGTTGTTCACTCACAGATAGCCTTCTCATCTGGCCCCGCCATACTCCCAGGTGAGCAACTCCAACTTCCTCCTACACATATACATTCTAAAATAGCATACAACCTCCTAAGGGAGCATGGCCCCACATTCATAGTCGCAGTTGCAGTCACAGACCCTGAAAATACTCCATATATTGTTATTTGGGCTGTGCCTGATAGTATTACCGTATCGGTTTGTGTTGATCAACAATTCTTATGCATAGATACTTGGACTTTTCCAGTCCTCTTGTCTCCCTCCTTACATGCACGTGTTGGCCTTCGCGATAGAGGAGGAATATCAATCGGATATTTGTATTTAGGATCTCCGTGCCCAGGCGCTAGCATTAAACCACTAGGATCAATATAATTCACAGGTGAATTAAACACATATCTATACCAATTCACATCTCCAGCATCAAAGCCAATCGGATCCGGCTGCAGGAAGCGGCCGTGAACGGTGCTGTAAACGCGGTTGCGTCTGGTCTCGATAAAGAAATTTGATGAGGGATTCAGCGGCAGGGATGCCACTGCTACTTTTTGTGCTCGATTTTCTAATGCACTTTGCACTTTGTAATCTTGCATGATGTCGTGTAGGTGTAAAGATCATTTTTTATGAAAATGTTATCAGCGGTTTTGATGATTGCAGGCGTATAGATGGGTGATCAAGTGATCCCGGCAACGGGAGGGCTGGCCTTCGTGTCGGCCCTGATTTTTCTACGATATCTGGGACGAGATGTCGAAGAGGTGCCTTAGAGACGAACCCATCCCTCCCATAGAATATACAAACAAAAATTGGCTCCGTGATTTCTATGCGAGGTGTTAGTTACGCTTCATATATATCTTATTCAATGATTTGTCTACTACGTCCCCTTTCCCCTTTCCTTTTATTCAGCGGTCTCCATTCATATTCTAC
>JANWVL010000090.1 GCA_025056655.1 Candidatus Methylacidiphilales bacterium | reverse complement strand
AGCCGCTTCTTTACTGCTTCGCGCGATGGGCTGTATCTACCCTTCATTTTTAGCATCATTTTCTTTTTTAATCTCTTTTGTCTCTCTCTCATCTTCTTTCACTTCAATCCCTGCCCATATCGCAATTTTTTTGAGGTTTTTTTTGTTCTTGAAATACATACATATAACAAAAGCTAAAACTGATAATACTATGCCTAGAGTTTCGTTTGATTTGATAAAAACAAGCCTGACTAATGATACCAACCCTACAGAAAATAAAAAATAAGCCGCATATGTGATTCCAAAAGCAATAAACGAGTAAATGAATGCTCGCAGCGGTCTATTATGATATAAACAAGAATAGATCAAGTTGTATAGAACGACTATTGCGCACATAATATAAATATTGGAAAAGTTTGGATTGAATTTATTTATTGAACCTGGAAACAAACCATAAAATGCAAGCATTATAAGTAAAACAATCAATGCATAATTAATTGTGTGAAATATAAAATCTGCAACAAACTTATAACGAACCAATAAACGTAGTAATGAATTTATCACTTATGGTTTCCAAATGAAGACGTTGTGTTATTGAATACAGATGGACTGGAGTTTGAACTTAGCGAACTGTAGCCATGATTAAACATATCAAGAACTATATTCTCTATAGCCCCACTAGATATTTCAGACGTAAAATAATTTGCCCCAATTTTTGTCGCAGTTATTGCACTCATATTTGTCCAAGCTTCATTCATTGTCATTGTGGTCGCTCTATTTGCAACTGCTTGGACACCTCCTGTTCCCCCCACAAGCGAAGTAAATGGGTTTGTGTTTAGATAGCTCAACCTCATCCCCAATCCATACGATAGGCCTGTCTCAAGAGTCAGCCTTATGGGGTCTATAGATTCTCCTGTTAATAGGCTCGAGGATGTATTTTGGTTATAGGCTCCTGCGGCTGAAGATAATCCTGGATTTCTCGTTACCATATACGTTAACCCAGACATCGCTCCACTTACTGCGGAAGACGTGTAATCCTTCCATCCCATATCTCCTCCTGCAATATCTTTTGCCCCAGTGATCGCCACATTCACACTCGCGCCTGCGCCTGCATATGACATCGCGGCTTTTACTCCCGCTTGAGAAAAAGGAACCGATGACATAGTCGAACCACCTGCCAGCACACCCACTCCGTATAACACCACATTCTTTTGCGTTTCAATAAAAGCATTCACCACCACCTCAAACTCTTTATTCAGTTGATTGGCAAACACAGCCGTGCTCCCTGTTGGCGCATTTCCAAAAGCTTCATTGGCACCCATCGACTCAAAAAATCTCCCACTCGGATCCACGCCATTCACCGGATCATTATTCGCATAACTGTAAAGACTCATATCCGAGGCGTGGCCGAGGGGATCGGCGGAAAGGAAGCGGGCGGTGGGATAATGATACAGCCTTGCGCCTATGTGAATCACATCG
>JANWVL010000089.1 GCA_025056655.1 Candidatus Methylacidiphilales bacterium | reverse complement strand
AGAGCTGTTGCTCTGGCTGGAGGAGTTGTTAAACGATGAGCTGTTGCTAAAGCTGGAAGAATTGCTGAACGAGGAGCTGTTGAAGAGGCTCGAGGAGTTGCTCATCGACGAGCTGTTGTGGAAGCTGGAGGAGTTGTTGATTGAAGAGCTGTTGCTCTGGCTGGAGGAGTTGTTAAACGATGAGCTGTTGCTAAAGCTGGAAGAATTGCTGAACGAGGAGCTGTTGAAGAGGCTCGAGGAGTTGCTCATCGACGAGCTGTTGTAGAAGCTGGAGCTTGCAGCGGCTGAGCTGTTATTCATGAATGAGTTGTGGACGCTTGAGCTGTTGAAGAGGCTCGATGAGTTGTTAAATGAAGAGCTTTGATTGAAACTAGAAGAGTTATTGAATGATGAGCTGTTGTTGAAGCTGGAGGAATTAACAAGCGAGGAGCTATTGTAGAAGCTAGAGGAGTTGTTGATCGAGGAACTGTTGTAGAAGCTCGAGCTGGCAGCGGCCGAGCTATTGTTCATGAATGAGTTGTGGACGCTTGAGCTGTTGAAGAGGCTCGATGAGTTGTTGAATGAAGAGCTTTGATTGAAACTGGAGGAATTGTTGAAGCTAGAGCTGTTGTAAAGGCTTGATGAATTGTTGATTGAGGAGCTGTTGTAGAAGCTGGAGCTTGCGGCGGCTGAGCTGTTGTTTATGAATGAATTGTGGACGCTTGAGCTGTTGAAGAGGCTCGATGAGTTGTTAAACGAGGAGCTATTGTTGAAGCTTGAAGAATGATAAAGCGAAGAGCTGTTGCCGAAGCTAGAAGAATTGCTGAACGAAGAGCTGTTGAAGAAGCTAGACGAGTTATTAAAACTGGAATTGTAAAAGCTGGAGCTATAGGCGGCACTTGATGCAGCGGTGCCTTGGTCTTTGTAAAATTCTCCACCAGGAGTTGTTCCGGTGCCTGGGGGTTGATAGCCGGTGTCGGGGTTGTAGGCGTTGGCACCTGCATCGGTTTGATACCATTTTCCGGTTGTGTTATCTGCGCCGTTGGCGGCTATAATTGTGCCTAGAACCATGTTATCGGGGGAGGAGCCGTAGAGGGTGACGGATCCAGTCGGGCCGGCATCGATAGTTCCGAAGTTTTTAAGGCCGCCTGTTCCGAAGAGAGGTGGGGTGGGGAATGCTTCGTCGGTAACAATTTGGATGTGTCCACCGGGTTGAGTTTTGACGACTACTCCTGGATCAATCATGACGTCTTTATTAGCTGCAAGGAAGATTCGGTTAAATTGACGATTAGGAGCGTAGTTGCCGATGTTTCCTGTGATGTTGAGGTCGTTGAGAAGGAGGTTTTGAGGGGTGTTGGAGGCTCCGTCGCGTCCGGAGAGTATCATGACGCGGGAGTCTGTGTTTTGTGTGGTGTCGACTTTGTCAATGATGAGGGTGTGTCCTGCGGGGCCGCGGTTGGTGAATATGATGTTTCGACCTAAGAGTTCTTCGACGAGGGTATCGGTGAGGCTGGATTCATGAGCAATGCGGAGTTGGCCGTTGGCGGTGTATGAACCCGTCCCGGTTACGGTGGGGCTACCGGCACGGGCAGAGATGGTGTCTGCATTTTTGATGGCGAGTGAGTTGTAGGGGCCTGTAGCGCCTGTGATATTGCCTGGGGAAGAGGGTGTCGTTGCCTCTAGGTCTACGGATGAGTTGATTCCTCCTGCTCGGATGAGTTTGTTGGCAGTTTGGGTGATATTACCTGTAGCTTTTACTTTGATAATGGAGGCGGCGGTGTCTGATCCAAGGTCTGCATCAAGAGCAATGTTGCCGATGTTGTTCTCGAGGATAATTGAGCCTGATGTTGTGCCGGTTCGTTTGATATCATTGGTGATGTTGAGATTTGTGATATTTTGTGCACGGAAATCAATGGTGCCCGAGGTGGATTGGAGGCCGGCTACGTTAAAGGTGTTTTGGTTGGAACCCGATTCTTGAATGAATATACCTTGTCCAGCTGTGGCTTGAATGCGTTGATTGTTGGCAAGGGCTCGAATATCGAGATCAGCATTGCCGGGGGCTGCAATTGCTTGTCCTGCGTTGAGTTTGAGGGCGGCGTTGGTGGCTGACGTTTGAAATTGGATGTTGGGGGTGGTATCGGTCGAGGGGGAGGCGTCGAGGATACTGCCGTTGGTAGCTTGGACGGTGATATCACCGGAGCCGGTATGGCGCAGGGTGGCTTCTGCGAGGGTAATATTGTTTGTGGCTTGGATGTTTAAGGTGCCGGATGCTGAAAGATTGAGGATTGCGGAGTCCGCCATGGTGATTGAGTTGCTGGCGGTTAGGATGGCGTTTGATGCGGTGTTGATAGTTGAAAGGGTGGCATTGTTGCCGAGTGTGATGTTGCCCACTGTGGCTTGTGCGATGAGACTTCGTGTGTTGGTTACACCGGCGGAGGGGCCAAGCGTGATGTTCTCTCCTTTTAGTTGAACATTTGCGGCTGTAGAAGAGTCGGAGAGGATTTTTCCGTTGATTGTTATACTACCATTGCTAGAGCCACCGCCGGTATCGGCTTCGAAATTTGCTAAGGCAGCGCTATTAAGGCCTTTGAGGGTGATGTTAGAGTTGTTTCCTACTGTGATGTTGTCTCTGGCTTGTATATCAAACGTTATGTTGCCAATTCTGAATTCGCTATCGGCGTTGAAGATGATGTCTCCGAGATTAGACTTAATGTAAGATGGGCTGGCTAGATTATAAGCTGTGACAAACTGCAAATCTACGTCATCGCGAGCCTCGATTTGGAGTGAGTTTGTGTTGGTCTCTATTGATGATAGTGGAAGCATGACCACGCTGCCTTGATGTGATTTTATTTTTAGGAAATTTCCGGGTCCGATGGAGAATGTGTTTCCAAATGTGATATTGCCGGCTGCTTCTAGTTCTACGTTGACGGGGTCGGTGGCGTCAGTAATCAGAGCATCTGCGAGAACAATGACGCCTGTGTTATTATTGTCGGCATCGGCGCGTAATTTTATTCCTGCTCCTGGGCCTTGGCTACTGACAAGTATACCCTGTAATACACTGGTTTGCAGGATATCCTGTGAAGCATTGAGGTTGAACATCTGCGTATTTAAATCAATGGCTAAGAAGTCTTGAATTGTGATAGAGCCACCGTTGGCGTTTATTGAGGAAGCAGCGGTTCCTGAAAGATTAAGACTGGTGTTACCAAGGGTTACATTGCCTGAGGAATTAATCGTCATGACTCCCCCATTAATGGACAAAATGCCGTTGGCTCCCATATCGAAGTCTCCGCCGTTGACATTTATGTTGAATTGTTGGGCGCTTGAATAGAGTGCGCCTGTATTTGTAATGATAAAGTCACCATCAGTGGTTGTCATCGTCGTGACTCCACCGCCCGTGTTGAAATTGGGAGAGTCGATTTTGATGGATTCGCCTGTTGCTGTAAAAGCATCCATTAGGTTATTTAGTATGAGTGAGCCGTTAATGAGGATTTCACCGTCAGTAGCTGTGCCTCCTTGATCTGCATTGAAGATTAGGGTTTGTCCTGTGTGGCTAGAGCCGTTGATATTCACAATGACTCCATTGGCGACTACGATATTTCGCCAGGCATTAAGTGTAAGGGTAGTGTTATTACCTGAAAAATTGAGGACTCCACCGGTTGAGAAAATGATGTCGCCGTTTCCTGGGCCACTTGTTACGGTTGTGAGGATGACCGATGTGCCTCCACTTAAAAGAAGATTGAGAGCCGTGTAGCTGACATTGGCGCCTGAGCCAGTGGGGCTGAAATTAGGACCGCTGGTGACGTTGCTATTTACATTTGTAGAGATTGTAAGGTCTGGGGGATCGAGGAGGAATGTTCCGGAACGGCCATTGTAGGCTTTGGCAGAGGCTCGGATGATTTCTTCTGTTTCTAGGGTGCTTCCCTTCGATGAAACTTCGATAAATCCGCCATCACCAGCTTGTCGCCCTCCTTCGGCGCTCAGTGCGCCATACATACGAGTCGCTTCATCTGACCAGACGATAATTTTACCGCCGTCTCCGTATTCTAGTGCGTCCGCACGAATAATTACGTCTTGTCCAATGTAGGCAGCTTTGGCATTTGGGACATCTGGGTTGGAACCTTGGACATCTCCTCCGATGAGGATTTCTCCTCCTTCGGTGGCCCCAGTGGCATTTACAGATGATTTTTCATAAAGAGCAACATGATCTCCGAGTATTTTTACACGCCCTGCGTGCTTGCTATCACTTGAGACGTTGATTTCTGCTGTTACTAGTGCTTGGGCTTTGCGGGTTTCTGTTCCGCGACCCGCATCAATGATGACCTCACCTCCGCTTCCATCAAGATTGGTAGCTTGTATTTTTCCTGCTACGCGGATTTCTCCGTCTGAGCTCACAACGATAGCTCTTGCAATTGGCTCTTCGGCTTGCCCACGAAGGAGTATCTGACTTTCGGGACCTATATTGATGGCTGTGCCATAAATATCGCCCGCGGATAAAATCTCAGCGCTTGCTGCTTCAATTAAACCGTTTTGGTCTATTCCGATAGGAGTGTTGTTTGTGATTCCTTTCCTGCGGATCTGGACGCGGGGTGCGTTCGGCTTTTGGCGAGTATCCTGAATGACTATTTCTGCTTCAAACCCGCCCGCCGCTAGTCCTGCCGTGCGACCGGCTTTTAGAGCGCCTTGATTGTGCACGGTTGTGCCTATGAGAAATACGTCTCGGCCTGATTCAATAGTGCCTAAGTTTATTACGGATTGTTGAGAGCGGTTAATAAATTCTGGGTTTGAGCCGCGGAGAAAAGTCTCGGGCTTTATGTCCATTGTAGAGAGATAAACATCTTGGCCGACTTTGATGCGTCCGTTTTTTCCGACGACGATTCCGCTTGGATTCACAAGATAGAGTGAGCCTGTGGCATTGAGTTGTCCATCGAGATACGATTGAAAGCCGCCGGTGACGCGATTCAGTGTAGCTCCACCAATAGGTTGATGAAAATTCACTGTATGATCTTTTCCGATGCTGAAAGTATGCCAATCGATTATGCCATGCTGAGTGGATTGATGGATGTTCATTTGGTCGGCATTCTCTCCGATCACGATATTGCCGCTGATGACCTGGCCTTGTGATGGGAGTTGCGCTTGGGCCTGCACGCTCGTGGTCCAAAGAGCCATGCAAGCAACTAAAGAACGAAGTTGTTTGTTTGTTATAGTAGAGCTTATGAAGTAGCAAAGCGGCTTGTTTACACTTGAACTCGCGTCTAGGATTTTCATGCGCCTTCTTTAAATCACGAAATTTATTTACTTGTTTTATTAAATTTGTCAATTCTTTTGTGAAAAAATTTTTTATTTTTGATTGAATGGATTTTATAAAAACGATACGGTTTACAAACGGGAATTTTTATATTTTACTTAATCTGATATAAATTTTAACCCTTGGGTAGGTTTAAGAAAGTTGTATTTAGTTTATTTTTTCACTATTGGGAGGTTCTTTGAGTAAGGCCAGTCTGTGTCTAGGCGGAGAAGAGGAACCTAGATAGCTTGCAAGTAAATCACATTCAGTGAGGGAATAAAAAAGCCCCTTTTTGTCTTGAAGGGGCTTTATCAGTGTAGCTCGCGAAATGAATATCGATCAGCGTTGAGCCACAGGGTAAGTCTCAAGGTCTGATTCGAAGTATGTTGCGGTATTTTCCTCAGGAGGCATTTCCTCACCTGGAAGGTGGATGGGTGTATTTTGTCGGTAGAGGGCATCTCGACGGCGTTTATTGCGAATGCTGGGAGGTTGTTGCACGGGGCTGTGGTAATAGTAAACGTTGCGTGGAGGTGTGTTTAAGGGTTGAAGATTATTAGGTGCGGCTTCGTTGCTGCGCTCGAAGGAGTAGGGAACTGAGTTTCTCATGTTGATGTTGGTGGTGGGCATCTGAGTTGTGCCTTTGTAGTAACGTTCCTTAATATCTTCAATTCGTGGAGGCACAGGCGGGACGAGGAATCGGGGATCGAAGTTGTATCCCACGACTTCTATGTCAGGTTTGTCTATGACGTAAACTGCTTGAGGCGTGGATTCAGCGGCGAAGAGACGGCCGTTACGTTCATAAAGACGGACGTTGCTTCTTAAGAAAGTTTGCATTGGCTGTTGTGAATTAAGATGTCGTTTTGGATCAAAATCGGCCGTGGCTAGCGGGGGAGTCTGTTCATTTTCGGGTGGTTGTATGTCGAGGTATGAGACTAGGAAGATGTTATCCCACGGGTTATGATAGACGCCGCGGTTTGCGCGTTGAGCTTGTTGGGCGCCGAGTGCCATGACATTTGGCGTGCCCCACGCGGTGCCAAGTCCGCCGTAGGCGTTACCGTTCAGAGGTTCGGTCGCAATTTGTAAGAGGGTGTTGGGAGTGATGCCGAGGGTATTGAAGGTGCTGCTGGATGAACTGGAGGATTGAGAGCCGGTGGTGGTATTTAAAGAGGATGAGCTAAAGTTGAAGGAGCTGTTTGCACTTAAGGAGTTGTTTGCACTATTAGACGAATTGTAGAAGGATGAACTGCTACTGTAATTTGAGCTGCTGCTTATACTGCTGCTACTACTTGAAAAATCGCAACCCGAGCATGATGACATTCCAGAGCTCGAAACGACGAAGAAGAAGGAACTATTGGAGCTACTCGAAGAACTCGAGCTGCTTGAAGAGAAACTGCTACTGCTGCTAAATGCGCTGCTGCTGTTGTTGTTATTTGTGTTGTTATTGCTATGGCTGATGGATGAGCTGATGAAGAAACTATTTGAGGAACTTGAGGCAGAATTCATGCTGCCGCCGCTGCTATTAGAGACACTGATGGAGGAGCTGATGTGATAGCTGTTTGAAGAGCTATTGAATGAGCTATTGGAGAAGAATGAAGAGGAGGAAGCGTTGCTGGCGTTGGCGTTGGAGCTATTGAATGAGCTAAACGATGAGGAGGACGAATAGTGAGCGCTAGAGGAGGCACTGAAGTTTGAACTGCTGAGGCTGGAATTATTTTGATTATTGGAATTATTGAAGCTTGAGGAGGAACTATAGCTTTGGGAGCTGATGAAGAATGAGAAATTGCTAGAGGAAGAAGAACTTGCAGCACTCATTGAAGCACTGAAAGATGAAGAGCTGGCGGAGTTATTGGGGGCGCTATTCGATATACTATGCGAGAAACTTGAGGATGAGGAAGAACTCGCTGAGGCATTGATGGAGCTAAATTGTGAGCTGCTGGCTATATTAGAGCTAAACACACTGCTGCTAGAGCTCGACTGGCTGATGCTTTGGCTATTGGAGACTGAGGCGCTGACGGATATAAAGTTCGCCGAAGAGCTATTCGAGGCCGAGCTGTTGAAGCTACTGTAGGAGGAAGACGAGGAAGAGCTTGCGGCACTAATTGAAGAGGAGTTGCCATTGAGAGAGTTCGACAGGCTTGATGAAAAGCTTGAACTTTGTGAGCTTTGGGAGCTCGAAAAGCTTGAAGAGGAAATGGATGAATTCAAGCTATTGGAGCTGGAATAGCTGCTACTCGAGCTAGAGGAGGCTGAACTGATTGAGCTAGAGAAGCTGGAGGAGGAGCTGGAATTCATTCCACCGTTTGCACTCAAGCTGTAGGAGAAGCTCGAAGAGAAGAATGAGCTTGAGCTAGAGCTTTGAGAGCTCGCCTGAGATGAGAAATTAGACGAGCTAGCACTGCTATCGGCTGAATAACTCGATGAAGAGCTTGATGAAGCAGAGCTATTGCTTGATGAAAATTGACTAGAGCTCAGAGAATTAGAGTTCGAGAAACTTGAAGATGAGCTGGACGAGGCCGAGCTGTTGTTCCAAGAGAAGGAGGAAGAACTAGAACTTAGGGAGTTGCTTTGACTCGAGGAGAATGATGATGAGCTAAAGCTAATTGAGCTGCTATTACTCGACGAAAATGAGATGGAGCTTGAGTTAATAGAGCTGCTATTCGAGCTCGAGGCACTCGAACTATTCGAACTTATCGAACTCGAAAAGCTCGATGAAGAATTAGATGAATTCGAGCTGTTCGAACTCGAGAAGCTGCTGCTCGAACTTGAAGAAGCAGAACTCAATGAACTCGAAAAACTCGACGATGAGCTAGCATTCATACTGCCACTTGCACTCTGGCTATTGGATAAGCTAGAGGAGAACGAAGAGCTCGAGCTGGAGTTTTGACTGCTCAGAGAGCTGGAGTAGCTCGATGATGAACTGCTCAATTGTGATGAATAACTTGAGGAGTAATTACTGCTGGAACTACTACTGACAGCGCTACTATTAGACGAAAAACTGCTGCTGGAACTCGAGTTGTGACTACTTAATGAACTTGAATAATTTGATGAAGAACTGCTGCTAAAGGCACTACTGTTGGATGAGTAACTGCTG
>JANWVL010000088.1 GCA_025056655.1 Candidatus Methylacidiphilales bacterium | reverse complement strand
GCAGCCTCGCGATATCGCATCGCGCTCGCTGGCGAGGGTGTCGTCTTGTTCTTGTCCCTTGTCCTATGCCGCCGGCAGACGACACTGATTGTCTGCCGTCTCGGGCATACTCCCGATGGGAGTGGATAAAATTGGATACATGAAGTGTCCAAAGAGACATAAGCGAATCGGTGGTCAAACGAGGCAAGAATCACAGCGGCAGCCAGCGCTACCTGTGAAAAGCTTGCAATTGTCATTTCACCCCTCTGACCAACCCAATCAGCTACCCGCTTAGAATCCCGCGCCAAGCCGTTGAGATGTATCTAGATGGCTAAAGCTCCCGACGCATCGGGCGCAATCTGCGTGTCAAGTGCGCAATCGGTAGCCAACTGGGTCAAGTGCGCCGATGAACGTGCCTTGGCTGCTCCCATCCCACAACCCTCAACCGACGACTAACCGATCGTCGAGCTTGAGAGCAGTTCACATTCGTCGGGAGTAAAAAACGCGACGATCTCATCACGCAGGTCGAGCGCCGGACGCGCTGCGTGATGTGTTGGTAGATACTCTATCCCGCGATGAAGCGGTGTTGCAAGCGGTGGTGGATCAAGGGCCATGCGCATTTCAGTATTACACCGACGGCTTCAGTGGGTATGCTGCTTGGGACTACCGTGGCGGCAATCTCTAGTTGCGCCGGGCAAGTCGCAGACCTATTCAGTTAAAGCAAGTCTCGCCGAGTTGTGGGGGATCTTGCTCGCTTAGGCCGACGGGCGCGGTGCTTTTCGCGGTGTGTGTAGGAGCTATAGCGGTCGGTTGCGTCCTTTGTGCCATGCTGGAATCGGCGGCATCCCTTCAAGCAAGCGCATCCGGGTTATCAGAGCTATCCGCGGGACTACGCAAGTATTTGGATTTAGGCACTTCCGATTGTTTGTCTTAAAATTTGATCGGCGCGTATGAAACCGTGGAGATGCGAATATCATGAAATAGACTACACCTAGATTTTAAGTATCTAGTCTTTTGAACTAGTTGAGTTAGTAAGTAACGATGTAACTTTTTCACAGTTAATGCTGTTTAATACTGTAATCCTTGATTCATTTGGCTATAACTTATCTCTATTTAACAACACAGCTAAATTTCAAATCTTTAAATTTTCTACATAAAGTAACGCATATATAATTATATAAAAATGCAAATTAAGTTTAATAGTTTAAAATTCTCTAATTTTAATTAATATGCTAATTATTTATTAGCAATTTGCACAACAGTTGCTTAAAATATTAACATGTTAAGTATGAGTGATTTAAAAGTGCTAATAGAACATTTTATATTAGAAGAAAATATATACGATCATGACTATAGTAAAATGCTTGATTATATTCAAAAACACAGAGAATTATCAGAGATTATATTATTGATATCAATTTTTAATAAATCAACTTCTGATTTAATCAAAGCACAGGCTCTAATTTATCTCGCAAAAATCAATTATGATAAATTGGGAGAGATTTTATACTTATATGAAGAACATGAATCCCAAGTTATTCACACAGCTGCATACATTGCTAGATGTATATTTGAAAAAAGCAACAAATATGCGGAGAAGATAATCTATTATATAAATAAACCGGACTTGATAGTTGCAGAATTGGTTCATCTATTTGATTTAGTTTTAGATGTATGTCAGGGTATACATGATGCAATATATAATGAAATGAGACGTTTTCCTTCTTGCGATCATTTTATGGAAAATGAGTTTAGTGTGCATTTTTATCTTGTTATCTGCGAAAAGATGAGGATAAACGATAAAGATGTGATTAGTAGAATAGGGATAGGTAAAAAAAGGAGTTATAAAGAAGATTATATTTTAACATATTTATTTAAAAACCGCAATAAGAATATTTTAAGATATATTTATAATTTAGCCTCAGATATGGTTAATAACTTGAAAGAAAAATGTGAAGAAAACTATGAAATAGACGCGGATTTTCGTAAAAAAATAATAGAAGCGATATATATTTTATGTAAAGGTAAATTAGACGATCTTTATTTTATAGTAGATAAATTTATTCTGGACAAACAGGTATATAAAAAAATAGAGAAAGCAGAAATAGAAATAGAGACTCTATATTCAATTAAAGAGATGTTATATAATTTCGATGAAGTAGATAAACCTTTTCCATCTGGCTGTTTTGGTATTTTACTAGAAAAATTTTTTAGTTTTAGACGTATAGACCCTTGGATGAAAGAATCATTAGTTTGTTATAAGAACGCTATTGCTGTGGATAAAATTGTTGGATATATAGAAGCAATGGATTTAATGCAAGATATATACAAAAAAGCTGTAGAAAAAGGAAATGGTATTTTAATCATCAAGTTGGAGGAAAAAATTAGGAAGATTGATCCTGAGGGTGAATATATTTCTAAAGTCTATGAGAAAAACGTTCGCGATGATGAAAGAGATATATTAATAGATAGATATAATACTCAATTAAAGTTAGATT
>JANWVL010000087.1 GCA_025056655.1 Candidatus Methylacidiphilales bacterium | reverse complement strand
TTCACCGGCGCACTTGACCCAGTTGGCTACCGGTTGCGCACTTGAAGCGCCGATTGTGCCCGATGCGTCGGAAGCTGTGGCCATCTAGATACATCTCGACGGCTTGGCGCGGGATTCTAGGCGGGTAGCCGATTGGGTTGGGCTGCGGGGTGAAATGACGATTGCAGGCCTTGCACAGGTCTCGCTGGCTACTGAGGTGATTCTTGCCTGGTTTGACCCCCGATTCGCTTATGTCTCTTTGGACACTTCATGCATCCGATTTTATTTACTCCCGACAGAGGCGGATTGCTTTGGGCAGCATGCTGATGGGCAGTGACTGCTATTCGCGTTATTTGCAGGAGGTGTGAATTAGCTATTCTCGTTCAGGTAGCGTACATGATGATAAGAGCTAGACGCAGGCCTACACGAGTATTTATGGGTCAGAATATTGCTTGAAACACGAAGAAACGATTAGAATATGTTACCCATGACAATCTTTGACCTTCCATATCTCATTCATGAGATGCCGGACGAAAGTCGTTTGCGTTTCAGTCGTATCTTTCGTGTGGATCATGTTGTCGGGCAGTGTCGAGTGCCGCAGACTATGCGTGCATGGGTTGAATCACGTTTCGGTTCAGTGGCCGCAGCAGAACATCAGACTGTGGTGAGTGTAACCAACCTGATCACCTTTGACGGTGCGTTGTTTAATCCACTAAGGCGACAGCGGCCTATGACTATAGACGATAATCCTACACTCGTCACATCATCGGGAGATGATATGTTTGCCTGCCCTATGGATATGACTGCTGAAGATATGTTTGGACGGGTGCGCGGTGAATATTGTATTACGGCCAGTAACATTGCGCGCTGGGAAGGACATGGGGCTGTGCTCATCTTTGACGAGCCGAACCCGTTAGTCTTCACTCGCGAGCATCTGCGTGATTATTTTAGAACATCGTTGGTATGGGCACACCGTGCACATCAGCAAGATCCACAGGCGCGTTACTTTATTTGGATATGGAATGGGGGTCCAAAAGGGGGAGCCACAATCCAGCATGCGCATGCGCAGATTGCGTTAAGGCGTGGCATGCATTATGCGAAGGTAGAAATGTTGCGCCGCGTAGCGCTTAATTATCACACTCAATATCGTACTAACTACTTCGATGATTTACTTGCTGCACATGAGGATATCGGTCTAGGCTTGAGTGCCGGACGGTTGCGCGGCTTTGTATATCTCGCAGCTAATCGTCCTAAGGACACGTGGATCTATGGTAGCGCGTTTGATGATGATTTAGCGGATGCACTCTATGGAGTCATGAGATTAATGATTGATCGTACCAATATGCGTACCTTCGATGTTGCTGTGATTATGCCACCTATTTTCCCGCCTTCTACAAAGTCAAGATCCGCAGACGATCAGGACGAGGAAGAGGATTGGTCAGGTTTTCCGGTTATCGTTCGGTTATGCGATCGTGGTGCGCCACATGCACATTCATCAGATATTGGAGCGCTTGACCTTTATGCTCACAACACCATTACAAGCGATCCCTTCGAGATAAAAAGGTTATTAGAGGCTTAATCAAATACTGAGATGAATGACTAGGTATGGCAACTATAAGAAAGAGCATCGCCTGTGGTATACACAAGGATTATCCTTATGCATAAGAAACAGGTAATCATGTGTGATCACCCAATTTCGTTGCTGCATGATCAATTTAATGAGACTTTTCGATGTTAGGGTTTTGAGCAACTATCTGTCGCTTTTATCCGAATTGATATTTCCATGGGTCAATGATGGCTATGGTTTTATTTTATCAATTACGCGCATCTTTGTTATTTATATGAATGTAGAGTAAATATTAATATATCGGCCATGATCATTTACGTCTTGATGATTGTTCTTGCTTTGCTTTCATATTAAAGTTGCGATGTAAAATAAATATTATGCAGCACGGACTATTTTTAAATCACACAGAGAAGTTGTATTATCCTCTTAAAACGAACATTTCATCTCTTCCTCATTATAGCCCTTTCCGTTACCCAGGTGGAAAGACTTGGTTAATACCGATCTTTCGAAAGTGGGTAAGGAGCTTATCTAAAAGACCCTCCTTGCTTATTGAACCATTTGCAGGAAGTGGTGTGATTAGCCTTACTGCTTTATTCGAACATCTTGTAGATCGGGTAATCATGGTTGAAATTGACGAAGAGGTATCCGCAGTATGGCTCAGTATTCTTAACGGAGGTGCTTCTTTGTTATCCGATCGCATTCTGAAGTTCAATCCATCATACGATGAGGTTCGCAAAGAACTAACTAAACCGGCCGAAGACATCCATGACAAGGCTTTTAAAACTATATTAAAGAATCGTGTGGTACATGGCGGAATACTTGCAAAAGGGGCTGGATTAATGCGTTTAGGGGAAAAGAGGCGAGGAGTTGCTTCGCGGTGGTATCCAAAAACATTAGTACAACGTATTGAGGCGATCACACAAATTGCCCATCTTCTTGAGTTTAGACAAGATGATGGCATGAAAGTTATGCTAGATTTCATGGATGACTCAAATGTTATCTTTTTTATCGACCCGCCCTACACATTAGGCAAAGAATGTCACGGAAAGAGGTTGTATAATCATCATGACATAGATCATCGTTTGTTACTAGAAAGATGTGCTTTGTTAAAGGGGGATTTCATCGCAACATATAACAATGACGAAGAGGTTAAAAAAATTATCGCAAATTATAGGTTAGATATGCGTATATTACCTATGCAAGGTAGACTTGGCATAACGCGATATGAACTATTGATAGGAAAGAATTTAACATGGCTTGATCAATAAACAAAAGAGCCGTTCATTTTATATACACAAGTGTAATGCTTATATCAATATCAAATTAGGCATGGGATTTGTTGATTTATTTCGCCCCTCTTGATATAAAATTTTGTATTCAAATATATACTCTTAGGTCAATGGCATAAATCATGTATACTTACTGCAGCATAAAATAAACTCAAGCTTCATACATTACTGATCATCATCGGTTTGGATTATTACAGAGATCGATTTGAAATGTGCCGATAATTATATCATGACTCGTTAGTTTCTCTATGAAAGTGACGATAGTATATTAAGGTGGCTAAATTATCTGACATGCCGAGAATATAAAAAAGGATTTGATTCTCTTCGCTAACTCCACGTTCAAATAAGCATTGTCTTATGCGTGCACGCATAGTATTCGAGATAATCTCGCATTCGCCTTTTATTTGCCAACCGTCTGAAAATAACAACTGGTCTATTTTGTCGTATAATTTTAAAAACGATTCTTCATCTGATTTTTCTATTTCGGCAGATAAAATAACTCGCTCATAACGGCTATTTCCTGATGTATAAGTACGAATAAGCACATCTAAACCGATATTTACAGCAGCGATATCATCAAATTCTACGGTTTGAGTATAAGGAATACTGAGGTCAACGATAAATTCTTGTGGGTAATTTAAATCATCCCAAACTCTATCTAAATACACTGGTTTTTCCCATTTAGATTCTGCGGTATTTGAGTTGTTATCCGAATTTATTTGAGACATAATAAGCGCAACTATGGAAATAATGAATAAAATTATAGTTAAGAAATGCTTTCTTAAGATATCTGTAAATTGACCCAACACGCCATGTACCTTAAAAGAGAGAAATACCAGTCACAAATGGCAATAAGAACTGGATCATTACCGAGATGACTGCAATGATGCTAGGCACTAATGCTAAGGCTTGATTGCGGCGTGTGCGGGTAGTCAGCACAACTTCCAGATTGTCATATGCTCTTTGAGCAGTCATTCTCAGTGCTGTTGATACTGATGTGCCCTGTGTTTCTGCAGCGTGCAACTGCATGAAACCTGTTGAGACGATGGGGACATCTCTTGTTCTTCTTTGTGCCTCCAGGAGAGTTTCTGACAATGGTGTGCCTGAAAGGTATCTTTCGGTGATGCGTTTTAGTTCATAAAATAAATAACCTGTTTTCGCGGGGGGATAGGCGACGTAGTTTATGATAGCTGAGGCTAATGAGTTGGTTGCGTTATAGTTGATCAAAATAGCAGACATAGCACTCGGGAATTCGACCAACATATCCATTCTTCTTTTATCTACCATATTTTTAATCTTACTAAATTGCCCGTTGTAACCTAAATATCCTGATACTGGCACGAATAAATAGAGTAATGCAGGAATTGGTGTGCTGAGATTAAGAATTACTAGAAAACCGGCGGATAGAATTGTCCATAATATACCATAAAAGACGGCTTGCGTATATAGATCACCTATGTCTTTATATTTTCCTGGATATCCTAATAAATCCAGATATTCCTCATACATATTTTTACGGCTATCTCGTTTAGCTAATGCCTTAGAAATCTGTGCGAGATAGGTATTAGAAAAGCTGATCGGTTCATTTTCAGAGAGGGAAGCTCCTTTTAATAATTTTTCAACGGCAACTTGTTCAGGACGTAATATAGGGAGGACGATCGAATAAAAAAATATACCAATACCTATTGCAAATGCCAGTGCTAAACCCAAGATCAGCGCGCGATTATTTAACCAGTTGATCAGGCTGTCGAAGAGATTAAATATTTCCATATGATATCCTCCTTACAGTAGGCGATCCTCTTCACTGAAGTCATAGGAGATACCCTGGTATTGATCATAGACGTTGATACCAGCAGCAGCAACACGTCTTGAGAAATACCATGATAGCCCTCCTCCGATCATGGCTACAACTTGTGAGATGACGCCAGTCAAGCTGAAAGGATTAATGATGCTCAATCCAGACTGAGGATCGTTAGGAAAGAGCAAACTTACTAAGAGTAAGGCAACTGGCGGGAATAGCGCATAACTCACACCGACCATGCGTGTTTCAGTGAGCGTGGCAGAATACTTCTCTAGAATATTAAGCTCTTTGCGTGCAGCATTGATAATATCCTCAAGGAATCCGGATATGGAGCCTCCACGTTGCTCTGCTGCAGCAAGTGTATTAAAAAAGCTTACCCAGAAGCTATCGCTTGCGCGGGATCTGGCTATACTTTCTAAAATTTCATGCATGGCACGATTTCCGCTCATATAGGTACTATAAATCAATTCGAAAACTGGCTTTAACATCGGGCGTGAATAATTCACCATATCTTTAATCGCATTGACGATATTGCCGTGAACAGACATCAGATTTTTGAAATTTTCTACAGTTGTGATGAATTCCTCTTTGTATGTTAGAACCAGGCCTTCGAATTTGTACACACAATATTCGTAATAAGCATATACACCAATGATCAGACACAGGATTGCTGCGACGAAATAATTTTGCAAGCCGAAGATTACAGCTGGAATAGCGCCGATCAGCAATCCGCGCACTATTAATTCTTCTAATCCTATATCCATGCCCATATCTCTGATCTTAGCATCAATCTGTTGGACGATATTAGCTTGTCTGATTTTATTCTCTGGCGTATTTTCTATTAATATCACCCTAGCTGGCAAAACTAAAGCGGCCCAGGTCAGCAAGATCCCTGCAGCAAAAAGCAGGGCTATAACGATTTGTATCGGTGATAGATTAGATAAAACGTCTATCACTTGCAGAATAGTTTCGTCCATATCCCGTCTCCATGTTTGTGTTGTATTTATTCAGCGATGACTGAATTCCTGCCAAAATTTACGTCGTCCATTTAACGCATCCTCGATCATTTGCGCTGATATACCGGCATTCGCCATATGCTTAATTGTCATTTCATGTGGCCGAATACCGGTCCACACCAGTTTTTGGGCCGCATAATCGTATTTGAAGAGCGTATTAATCACGGGGCGATCTTCTCTGAATATACCGGGTGATTCAGCAATTTGGACTACAAATCGTTTTATTTTATCGTCTGCCATACGTTCGCGTTGCAAGAAGATGAAGATTTGAAAGCCGCTGAGGATTTGCCTTCTGATGGCACTATCGGGCATAGAGGCAACGGAGGGTGATTCTCTAGCCAACAGCAATAGGCGTTCGATGATTTGCTCTGGCTCTTCTGCGTGCACTGTCAACAACATGGGGTGGCCGCTATTGGCCAGCTTGATGGCTTCCCATGATGCTGCATCACGCACTTCCCCGAAGACAATCCTTTCTGGGATATGTCGCATGCTGGCTATTGCCAGATGATTTTGGTTGTAGCGAAATTTTCCAGGTTCTTGGCTTTGGAAACCGGTTTGGAAATAGCTGACGATGTTTCCGGGTACATTTAATTCGCGAGTATCTTCAATTACGATCACGCTTTCGTCGTCCGGCAACATATTACACAGTGCTTGCAGCATGTTTGTTTTACCACATCCTGTTGAGCCGGCTACCACTATGGACAACCGCGCTCTCAATGCCAACCCGAGGAAGGATGCTGCTTCGCTGCTGATGCTGTTGAGGTCAATCAGCTGTTGCATGCTTCTAGCGACGAGCGTCGGCACGCGAATGGTAATGCGGAACATTGGATCTACTAGGGGGGTGTAGATCACTGCAACACGTGCACCATTGAGCAAGCGACCGTCTATGATGGGATTATTTGGATTAACGGTCTTTCCCTCGCGTGCGAGATGGCGATTGATAATATTCAGTATTTCCACTGGGTCGAATTTATTTTCTATTTTATATCTGCCCGAATTACATAACGCCCATGCCTCGCAATATATTTCCCCTTGTGTACTTTTGCGCGTTAATAAAACAATATCCTCTAAATCCTTATATCGCTTAAAGATACCCTCTAAAGGTCCGAGCCCAAATTGAATGTTGTATATTTCATCACGTATTGTATTGATGACGGACTCATCCACGCTAGGCAATTTTCCGTTTTCTATTTCTCTTTTAGTTTGCTGAATACATTGATCAATAATTTGTATGACCTGAGCTTTTATTTCATCATTTGGGTTGTCTAATTGTCTCGGATTAATTTTAGAGTTTTCAGGTTGTATAGCTTTATAATAAATCTGTTTGATATATTGCCTAATTGTCGTTTCAGGATCTTGGTCGGATTGTTTTGGTGCAGTTTGTTCCTGAATAAGGATGACACTGGTGCTTTCGACCGGGTTTATGGGTTGATCGAGCTCTTGAGGTGGGGGGGTTGCGATGGACTTCAAATCAACAGAGGGTGTTGGTGGTGTTGATTTTCTGAACATCTACAGACCTCCTTTAAGTTTTCTTTGCAAACATACCCAAAAGTCCTTTGCTCTTGGGTTTTGCCTCAGTTTGAAGAGGCACATTTTTTTCTAGCGCATCTAGTGCAGGGAAGAAGATTGTAGCCATTTGTCTTATGGCCTGATTAACAGGATTACCTGGCGAAATGACAGGTAATGGTTTTTGCAAGTTAATTGATCGTATAATATCTCCGCTTGTGTCAAGCGGAACGATACCACCTAAAGAAATATTAAGAAATTGTGCCATATCTTTAGGTTTTGGTGATACTGCCTCCATCCATTGATTGACTATCAAAATATTTTTCTCATTACGCCATAGCGCAACATCACTGCTACTTTGTTTAAGCGTGTCTGCTGCATATTTCAACGATCTGAGTATGCCGATGTTTTGTGTGGTGATAATCATCAAACGATCGCAAACCTTAATAGATGCGAATGGAAGCGGATCATAATAGCGTATGCCGATATTAAATATGACAAAATCGTAATTACTCTTTGCATAATTGATAAGAGACACGACAAACGATTCAATGTTAGAAATATTAGCCACATCTTGTCGCGTCCAATAATAAGGATTACGGACTCCGGGCACGATATATAGATTTGGTATATCACTACATTGATAGATATGATTCTTGATTATATTATCAGACAGATTCTTTTGATTGGCCTGATATAAAGTCATCATTGAGAATAAATCTTTTTTGGCATCAATACCTAAGTATATATCCAGCTTAGCGCTTTCAGTGACTGCATCGATCAACAAGATAGATCTTCCTCCCTCTTTAGCCAAAGCGACGGCCATTTCCCGAGCTAAAAAAGTCTTCCCTATGCCATTACTAGCGCCCCACAGGCCTATGACGAGCTTTTGCCAGCCTGCTCGTGCGATGACATCACGTATTTGGCGATTAATTACCGGCGTGTATTTATTGCTATTCCTAATTTCTTCTGCTTTGTTTATAAACGACGGTATTGATGATATTAGAGAGACAAACTCATCATCACTTAGAGGATACGGTGCGAGGGCATAAAGGCCTTTTTGTGATAATGCTTCTTTTTGTGTGTTATCTTTATAGAGGCATAAAAATACGACTGGCTTATTACCGGAAGCCAAAACAGAAGCGCTTTTTTCTGCGACAATGCCGATATTTTCATTCGTCAGGATAAAATTTGGGTCTACGATAATCACATCAGCTTCATGAGTAGTGATACCTTCGTCTATGGCGCCGATATGACTAAGTTGTGCGATGACGTAGAGCTTATCTTCTCCTTGATATGCGCTGCATGCCTGTCCTATCTTTGCAGCTAAATCAAAAGATCTGGATAAAACACATACAGCGATTTCTCGGCTCATGGTGTTTCCTCCTCGGCCTCTTGACCGCTTTGATCTTGAACTGGCGTGGGGGTATATCGCATAATCACTGCCTCCATATATTTGTCTTTATCGCGCTCCACGCCAGGGCGGGAAATCCATGCCTCTCTAGTAGCTATAATTGCTGCATGGATTTCAGGATAAAACAACTCAAAATATCGCTCATATAAAGTATGAGTAATCACTATTCCTCTTTGTATAGAATCCTCCATCTTAAAACGATACAACTTACCATACACATCTAAACTGATCGGGAGTACTGGGACTGCCTTTGTGTAATCCCCGCCGAATGGAGAGGACAGAGATATTCTCAATCTATCGGTTGCTACTGCGAAATTTATGACATTCTGATACTCTCTTGGTACGACTAAGATGATTGCTTCAATATCGCCCTCTATGAATCTACGATTATCTCCACCTACGCCGAAGTTAGGATTTTCGACTAATGCGCGCCGAACATCGATAACCGGAACTGCTTCAAGAATAACGTCTGAGATAGGAAATAGGACGACAGGCGTAGCAGTGATTGTTGGTGTAGGCTCAAGAACTACATCATCTGGCACTGGCGTTGCCGTCGGTGGCACTGGTTGTCCAAAACCTGCGAAAGGTGTAGGACTTGGTGTGATGACAACGTCAAATCCCCCGCTTTCAATAATGATCATAAGATTAACCTTGTCACCTATACCTATCTTAGGCGGGATCAATTGCGGCCTAATAGGTATTGACATAATAACGTTACGTGTGTCAGTGAGGATGGCCGCATATCTGGAAAAGTTGTTAGGGGAAGCCAATTTCGTGATCATTACGGGCTCTCCTCTTGCGACAGGTGCAAGGAGACGAAACCCGATTACGGCATCTTGATTACGGGGGGACGCGTAGAGCCTTAACAAAGATGGAGGCAGATTAGAGACTTCAACTGATGTAATATCTCCCTCATTTATAATATCGCCGAAATTCAAATCTTTGTTATACACCAGTACAGTCGCTGGTGGGGGTGAAAACAAAGAAGCGAAGACAATAAAGCCTGCAAAAGCGCCCACGGTAATCAATATACCGATTAAAGCTAATACTATTCTTATCGATTTCATCTCGCTTATTATAACATCTGCGTGTAAACATATCAAGTCACCCCCTTGTTATGTAAAAATGCGTGATATCCATGCACATAAATATGCAGAGCTAAATAATATTTTTGCACTTATCGTGCTCAAATTTAGCCCGAGAATTGATATAACACTATCTAGTGAAATAATTTTATCGGTCAGACTGACTTAGTATATGATTGAGCAGGAGATAAATACATCGGCATAATCAAATTCAGATTGTTGTTATCTGGTGATCTTATAATTACTGGATTTTTTTCGCCATAGATCTCGATTACCGACTCAGAATGTGTTATTACTGAAAGCGCCTGAATTAAATAATCTATATTTACACGAACTTGACTGGATATACCAGATGCGCGTATGATATCTATACTACTCTCGCTACGTCCAAGATGATCAGTTTCAGCTCTTATTTTCAAGACACTTTCACATAATGGGTCTTCGTCGAAATCTTTTGAGTTAGAGGTTGTATTACCATCTTCAATGTCTTCGTTTTTTTCGTCAATATTTATATACAATATCACAGAAGAATCATTTTCTCTTGCGATAACTGCTGCTTGTTTACACATACGTATAAATTCATTTGTATCTATAACTGCCATTGTTGTATATGAGTTAAATAAAATTTTTTTATAATCAGGAAAAGAGTAATCGAGGAGCTTCATGATTACTTCATAACTATTAGATCTGAAGAGCACGGATTGTCTATCGGGTAAACTATATAAAGTTAAGGGCATATCTTGATCTTCACGATGAAGGATGTAGCTTAGCGACATGAGGAGTTTAGAGGGAATAACAAACTGCCCTGGCTTAAATATCTTATCTGAAATTTTTTCACAACGACGACTCAAACGAAAACCATCCGTAGCTACACTCATTATTGTATCAGATTGTATATCAAGTAATATTCCACACAGAGTGGGGCGTTTTTCCTCATCGGAAGCAGCAAAAGAAACGTCCTCAATTAGTCTGCGCAATACGGTAGGCTGAAATGTACTTATCATTACTTCTTCCGCATGCGTATCAAATGCATCATCAATGCTCTTAAAGCATTTTATTCTGGCAGATGATTCTTTTCCTCTTACGCGGAGAGACAAGGATTTATCCTCGAATTTGAGTGAAATTTTATCACTGCTCAAGAGATTGATATACTCATAAAAAATACGATAAGGAACTGCACAAACTCCTTCTTCCTTAATATCAGCATTGATCCATTTATTTATGTGTATAGTGTCATTGCCTCCACTTAATTGTAGTTTTCCGTTTTCTGCAATAAGCTTGATATAACCAGATGTATGTATATTTTTCTTGTCGATCGAGATTACTCTTTTCATGATATTGAGACTGTGGAGAAGTTGGTCTTTTAAACAAATCGCTTGCATTTCTTTAATCTCCCTCTTTATCGCCTCATGTGATGTATAGACTATTATACACGATTGTGTTGATGATCTTTTTAGTCGGGAGTGAATAAAATTAGATGAATGAAGTTTCCAGGGAGAAATGAACGGATTGACGACTAAACCTGGCAAGAATCACATCTGTAGCTAGATTTATCTGTGCAATGGTTGCAATCGTCATTGCACATCTTAACCAAACCCAATTGGATACTTGCCTAGAATACCGCACCAAGCATTCGAAATATAAAGGTTGTAAATGGTTATAATAGAAGACATGAATAGTGATTATTCTCTCTACTATTTACTATACGCCGTTCATAAATCTACTGGCTTGCCTGATACATATGAAAAAATAAATCATTTATTCAATTCATATCCAGAAGAAGTATTATATTTTCTTCGGTATATTTGCCGCAGTGTATATGATGTTAGGGGGGCAGCAGCTATTAAATTTTTAATAGACAAAGGATTAGCTACACAACAAGAAATATATATAACCAGGGAGAATATAAATGATCCAGCTTATCGCTTAGTCTATTTTTATTCATTATACAAATCGGGAAAGCTTACAGACGTAGAAGAAATTAAAAAATGCATAAACGACTTAGATATACACAAATATATTGAGCTGGAGAAAATTATTTTTGATTCGGTTGACTCGGCGATTCAAAATATAATTGTATGTTACCTAGAAAGAAATTTGGCAACAAAGACTTGTCAAGCTATTTTATCTTGCTTTATAGACGATGTATACGAATATTTTAGAGATAAGATTAAAAAATTAGTGGTGAATAATTTCGATCAATTTTTCTATGAAGCTGTATCTATATTATATTCAATGGCTCAATCCAAAAACCCAGATTGTCTGAATGATTTGATATGTTTGTATCATGAAACTCATGATGCGTTCCTAAAAACTACGATATTAAAAGTTATGTCAAGCTGTGTATCATTAGAAACTGCACGTTTTTTCGAGATCATATCAAAAGAAAACGAACACTGTTCAATGGCGTTAAATTCGTTGACTGATATTTATCGCACAGTAATTTTGTAAAGAATGGTAATTTGTTTTACTACATAATGAGTAATTATGGAAAACCTATAGAAACTGGATTAATAAAAGATTTTGACTCATACCTAATAAATAAAAACAAATGTGTGCATGCTTTTTTATAGACACAAATATAGACACGGTCTCTATAATTAAACGCAACGGCAAATTATGAGCCTGTACATTACAAGTAAAGCTATAAAAAGCGCCGTGCTTATAATATCCCTATCATGCTCT
The DNA here is from genome assembly GCA_025056655.1 of Candidatus Methylacidiphilales bacterium. Taxonomy (NCBI): domain Bacteria; kingdom Pseudomonadati; phylum Verrucomicrobiota; class Methylacidiphilae; order Methylacidiphilales; species Methylacidiphilales bacterium. The sequence goes on along the minus strand of JANWVL010000087.1, from coordinate 12,893 downwards.
TCTTGATAGCTATCCATTTCTTCACCTCCGATCTATCTTCATGGTTACCTGAGATGTAGATATTGAGAAGTGCCTTAAGAGAGAGACGAACTAAAGGCACTGCAACACTGCGCGTAACTCATCATCCCTTGTTCCCTCATCTGCTCAAACAGCTGCACACAAGTACCAAGCAGAATGACAGCGTGCTAGACAATGTGAAAGATTGAGCCACGCATCACTTGCTCAAACTCATCAGGGTACGACCCACGGCCGATCAGCGACAAATTTTTTAGCCGTTAGAAGTCCTCCTCCTGCCAAACATCCACTATGTCGTCAAACAGCGAGACAAAACGCAACTCATGACGGAAAGATTCTTTGAGGTAGATCAAGTCGCGCAACCTCGTTGAAACGTCCTCGATAACGCGATGAGCTGCGGGCGGGAGCTTGTAGACAGGAGAAAGATGAATGCTGTGAACTCGGGCACACGCACAACGTAGTCAACTGTTTGCATCTGCCCTGACCGACCAAGGTATTGGGCAGCGCGCTCGAAGGGCAAGCTACGCTCGGCCAACCAGTCGCTCACCTCGTCCGCCATGCTCTCCATGGCTCTAACGCGCGTTGTGAAACACACATTTGTGACCCGCACCACGGCCAGGGCGACATCAAAGACGCTTTACGCTAACTCGCTTTTCTGGGCAAGACGCACGAGCTGACCCTGCACGCGTTCCAAGTTGAGTGTCACGCATACGTCATCCACAAGCCGAGCCTGTTTGGGTGAAAGCAGACCGTCACATATCCGCATTTCCAGACAGTCAAATGCCTCATCGAGGTCTGTCATCTGAAAAGCGCCGTCACGCTCAACGACAAACACGCCCTAGCAGTACTCATCAGGATAGAGTAAGGGCGTGTGCACACACACAACGCCCTTGTCGAAGGCTGCATACTTGAACAACGCCAGCCCTTTGCGCAGACTGGTGCGCACTGTCTCAATATATATATCCATAAGCTACCTCATGGGTGCTGTATGCATATACCTTCTAAGACTCAATGTCTCATATCGCCCTTGTGTTCGATTTTAGCTTCTTAGCATAATCTTAGGCTATTCCGCATGGCGGTGATGTTTTTCGGCTCATAAGTTTCATTATCTTGATGACTTTGATGTCGTTGATTTTTAGTAGTCTTTTCAATCTGCTTACAAAAAGGATTGCTGTGATAATTGCTAATACACAAATCATACACACGCGCGCCGAGATAAATCACGATATATAAGAGCTTCTTTTTGTGTGGATTGTGGTATCCGTTTACTAAATGCGGACAACTTGCTTTAGATTGATCCCGATCGCAAAATTTTTGCGCAGGTGATCGCTCCTGAATATGAAATTCAATCAATCTCAACGGGGGTGTCTAGTGTCAGATACATGCTACGCGCTGTGCTACGATCTCACCCCTAAATCCCCCTCACTCTGGAATAGGGGTGTAGAGATGAAGATAAGCCGATCCAATCTGTCCTTCATTCACGGTGTCATTCCAAAAGTCTGTTACTGCCTCTCTCCTATATGATGCGCAAGTCCTGTAGATGATCTGCTTGCAGATTGATTTTTTAGCGGGCGTGTGTTATCATAACAAGCATGGTAGGTAATATCATAGGAAAAGCGATCACTTACCCGTTCAAAAAGCCTCAGCTTCTGCTACTCGGGTTTCTCGCTGAATTTGGTACTATAGCTTTTAACACGATTAATCCTTCATTAGGATTAACTCCAGATTCGATTGCATCTGGTAATCAAGCTCTTCCGGATATTTCTAACCTATCTCCATTCATTGCAATCTTGGGTTTATGCTGTGTTTTAATATTTTTTATAGTTGTTTTCGTATTTTTATCAACTATATCTTCAACTGCAATGATCAGTATTGTGCAACAAAGTGAGGCAAATCGTACCCCTTCCTTAAGTTTGGCTTTCTCAGTTGGTAGCAATAGGTTCTTAAGAGTATTCTTTATGAGGCTTCTGTTAAGTATCCCAGCAATCATCATCGGTGGAATTTTGTTCTTACTTTTTGGGGGGGCTTTTATTCAAGCATTAAACGCGCAGAATACACCAGGAGGTTCGACTAATCAAATGGATGTTTTCTCATTATTGTGTGCTGCATGTGGTAGCATATGTTTCCTTGGGTCATATGGTATTATCGCCCAGATCATTCGTGTATTAGGCGAGCCGGCGATAGTAATAGAAAATAGAGATATATTTTCGTCCATGTCCCGTGCGTGGAAATTATTCACAGGAGCAATAGGAAGCTACATAGCTGTTTTTTTGGCTATTTTTATAATCGGCGGTATTATTAATTTCATATCCTCTTTATCAAGCCAACTTCTTGCAGGAGCGCATATAGCTAAACTTATTGAATCCGGCGAGGGCATATCTGTATTTATCGGTATAGCCAGTAGCGGGTTGGCTTTTATTATTAATTCGGTCGCTTTTTCATATTTATCTGGGATGACAACTAGCGCGTGGTCTTTGTTCTTTATTGAGAATGCTGCACGAGAAGATCAGTCATCTCAATTGCAAGCAACATAATATATAGATCAATCATCTTCTTCTCTTTTATAAATAACTTCAGAAGCTTCATCAGAAACCCATGTAATTTTAAATCCACATGCATACAAATATTCTAAAGCCATAGCCAGAGTAGCTGATATCTTGCGCCCACGATAAAAAACATGTGGATCAGATCTGGTTTGCCATAAATCACGCAGATGACCATGAGCAGGATATTGCTGAAAAGCCCACTGCTCCATTTCACCGATACGTTGGGCTCCTGCTATGCGCTTACCTCCCGCTGGCTGAAGGATAGAAGAAAGAAAAATATTTTTTTCGTCGAAGCTGACGTTGATTTTCATACATGCTAAGTGATGCAATACAATATAATATGAATAACCAACTAATATAGGTTTCTCGGTATATACACCATTCGGTAAATTTAAATGAAATGTGCATGATTCGGGGCTGCCACTGTAGCGAAACCATGGAGATCGAGTTTTGTAGAAATCCCGGATCTTTTTACAAAAAGATATCAACGCCTGAAGTGGAAATTCTTTTTTTATATTAATGCCCGGACTAATCAAAACATCTCTTATGCAATTATAGATAGTTGTTTTGTCTAATTCGTCACTTGTTATTTCTTGAGATATATTAGCGATATGTTTCAAGATAACATCGGTCAAGATACGCCTATCCTCCTCACTAGGTGCGCTTAACTTTTTTAAAGCATGCCAAGCTCCATATCTTAAATATAGTGATAATTCTTGCTCTAGAGCGCCATATGAAAGCAATAACCAAGAGAGGCATGATAGTGTTTTTAATGAAAAAACTATGTCTTGAGATGATATATTATGACTGACATCGATATAACATCCCAAATGAAATGCATTCCATCCACTAACTGTTTCGAATATTTGACCTAAATTCATTCTTTTAAAAATACTGAGTGGATTAATAAGAATAGAAGGGCACACATCTGAATCCGGAAATTTGGGCATATGGCTATGAGGTAATATTTTATTGACGACTCCTTTATGGGCATAACGATTGACAAGTTTATCTCCTACATCTATTTCATGCACTGCAGTTGTTAATATATCTACCATATCAACCTTTTTTAATTTTCTAACCTCTTTTACGTATGCGTATATATTTTCATTCCATAGCAAAGGATGCCCAGTGTCTGTCTTAGAAACTAACACATCACCCGGTTTAATTAAATAGCCTTTCTTGATTATGCCATCTTTATCGTATTGAGGCATATTGTTTTTTTCAGGACAATAATGTGATCTTGATATGAAATCCACAAGAGTTTTTAGCTTATGACGTGCATCTTCTTCATATAAAACAAAGCCGTCTTCATAAGTGTAGCCTTGATATGGTAAATAAGCCACTAGCAGATTAGTGCCGAAGGGTATATATGAAGACATAGAAGAAGAGACAGATCTAACTAATGGAATCTCATGATTAACCATTGGGAGGCCTTGGCTGATATTTTTTATTGCTATAGACATCCTTCTACGATCATTAAGGTTTAAAAAAGGAATTGTCGAAGCTATACGTCCCAAACCTTTTTCGTTATTATCTAAATATAAGCCTCCATTTCCACTTATTTTAACTTTTTGATGTAACTCTAGAATAAGTCCTATATTTTTATTTTTATTGCGACCAGAAGTAAAACGTACATAAGGGCATGTGAAAATGCTTAAATCCTTTTTTTGCGACTCAAACATCCATAAATGATGAGGATGCGCAAAAATTAAATGTGTCCAAGTACTAAATGCCAATGGTGATCTTAAATGAAAAGGTCTTGTATAAAGGTGATACAAAGTCGACTTAATATTATCCCATTTTCTTCTAATTTTTCGCAGTGTTGTATCACCACCATTTTCTATTTCATCTATAAATAAAGATATCAACATAGAATAAGGGCTTATATAAAAAACCGAATCATTTACATCTATATTATCATCGCTTATTATGTTATTTATCAATTCAGTTCTTTTATCTATTTTATTAATATTTATCAACTCAATTCTGTTTTTAAGAAAAATGTCCACCACCTCTTTTTCTTTCAGTATATAATTCCTTTCGTCATGTGATTTCATCCGCCACAAATTAAGGCTAGGTATATAAAACAGTTCCGCTAATAGAGGCTCCTTAAAATACAAATATCCCGGTACAACAGCGCCGATATAGACATAAGGGTAAGGCTTGTTATGGTATTTATCGCAGATGTTGCCAAATTTTCCAAATACAGGTAGATATAATTTTATTTCTTTTAGTTTTCTGGCATGACATTTTTCAGTTGATATAATCTTCAGAAATGGCACATCTTTTGCATTTACATCATATTCTATATTTGAAGCAATACAAACTTTGCCCTGTATTTTAATTTTTATGTAATTTGAAAGAAAAATGAGCGCAGATTCCATGCTTTTTTTAAAATACTCGTGAAATATATCATCTTCGAATAGCGTCAACGATTTCCAACCGGTTTGTTTTGGCATAACCATCCTCTTTTATGACAACACAATAATCTAACGTGTTCGTAAAAATGAAATGAGACACCCCATCTTGAGCAACAGGATTATGATATGTTGATAAATAATAAACCAAGCCATACGAATTGATATCTTTTCCGGAACTAATTAAACTATGTTCGTGTAAATTAAACATGACGCGCGGGAAGGTCTGTAATAATGAATAACAATAGCCGTGTTCATTCTGCCATATGCCTTTTATAACATATAAATCAATACTATCTTCATCTAATTTTATCTCATAATGTACTATGTCATGGTCACTACTTGTTATACTTTTGACCTCGAATCTATTATAATCCTCACCTAGTAAATTTACTATGATTTCTGTTCTTGTATTTATCACCGGCAATTTTTGGGTATTAATAACCAATGATAATAGTACTACAACGGCCATCAAAATAGAAGCGATCAAAATGATTAGCCTTTTCATGCTCTTCCTCACTATTTTAACATCATGTGTCACATGGTAAATATCATCACCTTGGTGTGTCTAAACAAAAATTCTTGTTTATTTTATCAGATAGCTTTCGTCATCTGGGGCATGCTTGCTTGAAATAAGCCTGCCCATTCTAGCTTTGTACAAATGATTCAAGTGACTGACAAAACGCAGGCAAATACTTTAATCAGCGCTGTGTTCTTCGGCCTAAGCAGATAAGATTTCCACAAATTTGGCAAGACTTATTTTAGCTTAACAAGCATGTTATTTGTCATATGCAACCATAGACAGCTTCTACAATAGTTTATATTAGTCCGAATTGTTACACTTACTGAGGCTAAAACTAGTTAAGAATAACTATTAGTATAGATAGACAAACGTACGATAATTAATCAATTTATTATAAATATTTAAACACCCCAAAATTTGATATAAAATTATATAAAAATACTACTAATTATAATCCAGCATGCATTATATTTAGAATAACCATGAAATGGTTAAAATTTTTTATCCTATAGTTAGCTATCGTTATGTTACAAATCTCTCGACTTGTCATATCTTGACCCAAACAGCGTATAGAATTACAATGATATGTATGCGAAAGAATGTAAATAGCCCCATACACGTTATTACCTTGATTATTCTCTTAATATCAACCAGCATATCTTTATCAGGTTGTTCAGGCATTGTTAATCGAATAATAAACAATACCAATCAGAATACAGTAGTTGATCCTCTAAATGATGAGCAAGAAAATATATCTAGAGAAGAAGAAGTCAGTACGGTTGTGGAAAATACCCCAACTGAAAAACGAGATAGCAGAAAAGAAAAAAGAGTTCAAAAACCAACACCTGAACCAACTGAAGAGATTGTGGTAGAAACAACTAAAAATGATCAGGATTTGCCGCAAATAACAAAAGAAGAGGATGATCAAGTAAAAACCGATCAAAACTTGGAGTTACCTACAAGATTAGATGGATATTGTCCCGATATGTACCCAATCAATTACATGCTAGATAAGAAAATGGTCTGGGCGATATATCAGCAAGATGAAAAAAAGCCTGCCATGGAATTTACGGCTATATTAAAGCCATTCAAAGTAAGAGGAATAGATGTATACAAATATTCCATTCAGTCTGTGAAATTATCTAGATATCAGGATGAACTGAAAGAAAGACTAGAGAAATTCATGAATGTCAATGCAGGGGCATGCCATGATAGAGTATTTTATAGGATAGATGAGAATAATATCCTCCCACTATTTGTTGAATTCGACAAATTAGAGACCTTGGCTAAGAGCGTAAATGAAGCTGTAAATAAATACAACAAAGGATGTAGATATAATATCATAAAGGCCATGGACTCCAATATATCATACTTCCAATGGAGAAATGTCCTCGAAATAGATTGTCAGTCTGGTAAGTTTTATTATTCCCAACATTGGGGTTTAATTAAATTGCAAGCGCGAGATTTTTATATCGAGTTGATGTATACTGAGAAGATAAGTTAAATAGAAGAAATACATAGATAGACATGGCTTTTATTTATATAAACATCATCATTTAGATAATTTTTGGTGTCGTTTTTTATTACCGATATTAAAGCAGTGAATTAGCTGATATTAATTGCGTGATTATTATTACCCAATAGTTCATCTTTAAAATAAACCGATGTAGCATACGTTTTTGTGCCATAATTTATTTTTTTTACATTAAAAGACTTAGTGCATACATCCTCTTCAATAGAAAATGATGTATTTTTATTTTTTTAAATTATTAGCTATTATATAATATATGCTTATTATATCATTCAATAAAATCATGGTTTTAGTTCTGTTCAGCATACGCACATTTATAGCAACAATGAAATTTGTTCTGGACAAAAAGGTTGATGGTTTTTAGATTTTGCCTTGAATGTCTACATCTGTAGTCCAAAGCGGCATACCCACTTAAGCCATCGGTGCAATACTGAAATGCGCGTATCACTTGATCCACCACAGCTTGCAACACTGCTTCATCGCGGGATAGAGTATCTACCAGCACATCACGCAGCGCGTCCGGCGCTCGACCTGCGTGATGAGATCGTCGCGTTTTTTACTCCCGACGAATGTGAACTGCTCTCAAGCTCGACGATAGGTTAGTCGTCTGTTGGGAGGGCTGTGGGATGGGAGTCAGCCAAGATACGTTCACCGGCGCACTTGACTCTGTTGGCTACCGATTGCGCACTTAGCACGCAGATTGCGCCCGACGCGTCGGAAGCTGTGGCCATCCAGATACATCTCGACGGCTTGGCGCTGGATTCTAGGCAGGTAGCCGATTGGGTTGGTCTGAGGGGTGAAATGACGATTGCATGCCTTGCGCAGGTGGCGCTGGCTAACGCTGTGATTCTTGCCTCGTTTGACCACCGATTAGTTTATATCTATTTAGGCGATTTATATATCAAATTCATTTACTAGCCAACAAATTACATGCGCATGCGTTTTTGTATAACACATGATTCATCCTGCAGTAATATACCTAAAGGCACGGAAATTTTCATGTTTATCGAAGAATATCTATTGTGTACATCTTTCTACTGTTCTGCAAGTTATTATCTCGCTCTATTAAATATATCATATAACAAATCTATGTGTCTTCGTAAAAATAATTACATCTTACTTTAATTTATCTACATAATCTGATTGGGATTAGATTTATTGAAGTTTATCAATTCTCCATTTTCACATATACCTTCTATGTTAAGTCCCATGGCATTTAATTCTTTCACCAAAACCATTAGAGTAGAAGGTACTGTTGAGACTGAGAACTGAGTGTCATTATTTACAATAGCATCGTAAACTTTAATTCGACCTTCTACATCGTCAGACTTAATGGTCAACATTTCATGAAGCGTATGAGCAGCGCCATAGGCTTGCAATGCCCAGCATTCCATTTCACCCATTCTTTGGCCGCCGAAATTGGACCTTCCTCCAAGAGGTTGATGGGTGATTAACGAATATTGGCCGGTAGATCTAGCATGACATTTGTCCTCAACCATATGTGAAAGCTTGAGGATATGTAAAACTCCAACAGTTATTGGGCGATCTAAGCGGCGTCCAGTCCTACCGTCATATAAAATAAATTTACCCTCTGTTGGTAAAGGTATGTCTTTTTCTTTACTTATCTCGTTTGCTTTCTTCATTATTTCGTCATCCGTAAGCCCTTCTATATCTAATAATTCTTCTAACCAGAATTTTGTACAGTACCTAATGGTGATATCATCATACTCCGTCCATTTTGGATTATTAGGATCGTAGTTTATTCCCATCAAGATATCTATCAAAGGATCGTCTAATCCTTTATTTTTAAGCCATATCCTTGTCGCTGTTCTTTTTATAGAGTGCAAGTTGTACTCAATATCCTTATAATTTTCCGAGGATAGAAACGAGTATTTGTCTTGTATATTATATATATAATTAACCATCAAATCTAAATCATCTTTCATGCTCTCCACTGGGACATGATTTGCAGTCATAAACAAAACTGCCTCATTGAATAAATGCTTATATGCTTTATTAAACAACCATGCTCTTGCTAAATCTGCTGCTATCTGTGATTCATTTGCACTATTAAATGCTGGAGATATTGCACGGAATCCTAGTTGATCGGAAACCCATCCAAGATGCGCCTCAAGAATTTGTCCAATATTCATACGCCCGGGAATTCCAAGAGGATTTAAAACGATATCGATTGGTGTGCCATCTTCTAAAAATGGCATTTCCTCCATTGGTAATATCTTAGAAATTACACCCTTGTTTCCATGCCTACCTGCCAATTTATCGCCGATGGATATCTTCCTTTTCTGCGCCAAGCTCACACGCACTTTCTTGATAGTTTGAGGTGGTAGGTCACGATCAAATACTTGCACATCAATGACAACACCGTGCTTGCCGTGGGGTACTCTTAATGATACATCCTTAACTTCTTTGCTTCTTGCGCCAAATATAGCACGCAAAAGACGGTCCTCAGGAGTGGGATTATGTTCGCCAACTGGCGCAATTTTTCCCACTAGTATATCACCCGCTTTGACATAACTACCTATACACACTATCCCGTTTTCATCTAGTCTGCTTGCATCTTCATGTGATATTCCGGGAATATCTTTTGTTATTTCCTCATCCCCAATGTTAGTATGTTTAGCTTCTATCTCATATTGTTCGATGTGGATAGAAGTTAGGACATCCTCACGTACTATTCTTTCGCTAATTAAAATAGCATCTTCGTAGTTATATCCTTCCCAACTAATAAATGCTACGAGGACGTTAGCTCCTAAAGATAGTACACCTTGAAGGGTACTATATGAACATGCAAGCACATCACCTACTTTAACGCGGTCTCCCTTATTTACACATGGTATTTGATTGAAACATGTATTTTGATTTGTTTTTTGCATAGATTTAAGTGCGTAATGATATAAGGCACCATCTGATTTAACAACAACTTGTCTAGATGTAACACTTACTACTTCACCTTGTACAGTTGATCGAATGATATGATTGGTATTACTAGCAACATGACTATCTAAGCCTGTTGATACGAGAGGTGGTGTAGCTTGAATTAGGGGGACTGCTTGACGTTGCATATTTGCGCCCATCAGGGCTCGTGCAGCTTCATTATGTTCTATAAATGGTATGAGTGCTGCACTTATACCAACAATTTGGGCATAAGAAAGATCTAAATAATCTACAAGATCTACCGGTGATCTCTGTATTTTGCCGCGATGTCTGACCTCAACATATGTATCTAATATTTCACCCAGGTCGTTAGTCTTTATATTAGAACGTGCTATGATATATTCTGATTCATCGTATGCAGCAATATAAACAACATCGTCTTTGAAATCTATATAAGGGAAGACTTGGATTAGTTCTTTCTCCCGAATTGACGAAATGATCTCGGCATGACTTTTCTCTATTACATCACCTTTTCTTACCACTACATTACCTTCATACACTATATCCTCATATGCACGGCGGCCTATAAGTTCATGCAAAACATTTCTGACGAATTTTTTAACTTTTCTATAAGGAGTTTCGATTAATCCATAATTATTAACTCTAGCATATAGAGCGATTCTTGATACCAAACCTATATTTTTACCTTCAGGAGTCTCGATTGGACATATACGGCCATAATGGGTATGATGTACATCACGTGCCTCAAAAGAGGCGAATTCTTGACTCAGACCACCTTTTCCTAATGCAGTTATCGTTCTTTTTCCAGATATCTCACTCAACACGTTGGTTTGATCTATGATCTGTGAAAAGGATGATGTATTGAAGAACTCTCTAATTGCGATTTGCACGGGTTTAGTATTAATTATATTAGATACAGAAGCCAATTTCTTTTGTTGTAAAAGAGTTGCATTGTTTTGAAACAGAGAGATCATTTTTAGTATTCCCTTCCTGAAGGGATCATAAATTAGATCAGCGACTCCTTTTACTTGTTTATTACCTAAGTGGTCGTAGTCATCTGGAGATCTCTTGCCGGTATGCACATCTATTAATGTCTTGAAGCTCATGATAAGATCTTCTATGTGTAAAATTTTATAATCCAAGGGAACATCTAATCCTAATTTCTTATTAATAAGAAACCTTCCAGTATCTGATAGATTGAAATATCTTAAGTCAAAGAATGAAATTTCTAAGATCTTTGCAGCTTCTTTCAAGCTAATCGGACTATTAGGCATAATTATCTTAGCTACTTCTATCATGTATTTACTATAGGACAATGAATCGCTAAAAACTTTACATTCCTCTTCGACTGTAGTTTTAAGATATCTTTCAGCATCCGATTCGCAAAGTTTTCCGTATAAATCAAAAACATATTTATTCGAATTATTATCCGCTTCGGCATTTTGTTCAATTAAGGCTAAGATGCCTTTTATGAATACATCAAAAAAAATACTTCGAGACCTCCCTATTTTGACATACGCGGCATTATTTTTCCTTATTTCAATATTGATTGGCTTACCATACATCGGAATTATTTTAGCTGATGTATGTATAGCTAGACCATCTTTTTTATCAAGAGAGAAATATACACCGGGTGCCCTAACAATTTGAGGTACAACAATTCTCTCGCACCCATTGATGATAAAAGTATAGTCAGGGGTCATGTATGGAAAACTACATATAAAAAGATTTTCCACCAACCATTCCCCGGATAATTTATCATTCAGCGCTATTTTGCAATATAATTTAGCACTGTATGTCTTTCCATTTAAGCGACATTCTTCTGGCGATGAATCAGGTTCATCAAACCAAAATCTTAAACCAAGCTCTTTTGATATTTTATTACTCGAAGGCAGATATAGCTCGTATCTTCCATCATGTGTTCTGTTGATGTTATATAATTCAAAGACCTCAGATATTACCTTCTCTAATCTTGAAAATGAATATTCTTGAAGATGGTTCAGATGAATATAAGATGGGTGAAGTTGCAGTGGCGAGTACTGTTTGTAGATCATAACTAGAAGTGTATTATAACTAACATCCCAAATTGGTCAACACCATCGCCGGAAAATATGGAGTCAAGAAAGGTTTTCTGGGAGTAAATAAAATTGGATACATGAGGTGTCCAAAGAAACATAAAATAATCAGTGGTAAAACGAGACAAGAATCACAGCGGCAGCCAGCGCTACCTGCGCAAGGCCTGCAATCGTCATTTCACCCCTCAGCCCAACCCAATCGGCTACCCGCCTAGAATCCCGCGCCAAGCCGTCGAGATGTATCTGGATGGCCACAGCTTCCGACGCATCGGGCGCAATCTGCGTGTCAACCCACAATCGGTAGCCAACTGGGTCAAGTGCGCCGGTGAGCGTGCCTTGGCTGCCCCCATCCCACAGCCCCCAACCGACGACGATACCGTCGTCGAGCTCGATGAGCTGTTCACATTCGTCGGGAGTAAAAAAACGCGTCTATCTCATCACACAGGTCGAGCGCCGACGCGCTGCGTGATGAGCTGGCAGGTAGCCCTATCCCGCGATGAAGCGGTGTTGCAGGCGGTGGTGGATCAAGCGCCACGGGCATTTCAGTATTGCACCGACGGCTTCAGTGGGTATGCTGCTTTAGACTACCGTGGCGGGTGGCATCTGGTTGCGCCGGGCAAGTCGCAGACCTATTCGGTTGAAGCGGGGCATGCTGAGTTGCGGCACTCTCTAGCCCGCTTAGGCCGACGGACGCGGTGCTTTTCGCGGGTGTGGAAGCGCTGCGGCGGTCGGTTGCGTTGTTTGTGCAATGCTGGAATCGGCGGCAGCTGTTCAAGCAAGCGCATCCGGGTTATAAGAGCTATCCGCGGGACTACGCGAGTATTTGGATTTAGGCACTCCCTATCTTTTTTGCTTCGCAAGAGATGT
>JANWVL010000086.1 GCA_025056655.1 Candidatus Methylacidiphilales bacterium | reverse complement strand
TGTGGGCTGAAGTACCCTTTCATATGCCACGCCGATTTTTATATTTGGCAACGCATGAGGAATTGTCAGAAAAACTAAAGGAATATTCTATGCATCCTATGCACGGAATTATTAGGGATGATTTCTTTATGGATGTATTATGTAGAATAAAAGAAAAAGGCCTTTTTGGCGCATTTATCTTTACTTTAATTCCTCACTATATTTTGCCAGAACATGATAGGCCGATCCCCTTGTCTTGCACTAATTTCGACCTTAAAGCTTGGTGTGATTTCGCTATAAGAATGAACGATATCTTTAATATCAATATAGACATTGAACCCTTAAAGGGTAGAGTTGATGAAATTATTCAAAATGATTGGGAGTTGATTAAAGATATCAGAGAAAAATATCCAGACAAAAAGATCGATCAATATATAAACTATATTACGTCAGGTTATCATGAAGAACCTTATCCTTATCTTAATAATCAATGGAAAGCTGCTATTGATTCTCTTCATATGTAGTAGAATAAAATTGTAACCATGGCTAAAATGAAGTATACGCGGATAAATACAAACAAAAAAGGAATGAAGAGATATTTATTTGTATTATTTATGGTAATAGTTTCTTCTTTAGCGTATTATTTATTACTTACATTAAACCTTATCAATAAAAGCAAAGAAGAGGTGTTATCTAATAATATTGTAGATCAGGGAACATTTGTCGTAGCATCGCCCGATAATTCATCTCAGGAAAATATCATCATCCATGAAAATGGCAAGGATCAAGAAGAAATTGAGGGGAATAAAAAAGCACAAGACGAGAATTCGGTAATACATAAAAAAGATAAGGGGTCTTGTGGATGGATATTCCCTGTTGACTATTATGTCGGATCAAAACGTACGTATAAGGTTGAAATGGTCAATGCAGTTTATGAGCTGTCATTGACGATAGAAGAGTTAAACGGTTATATATATAAAATAAGCGAAACAAAGAGTGTTGAGAAAGAACCAAATACTTCAGTCTATTATTTATTTTGCGATGGTAGCATTATATGGATTGCCAATCAACTCTACAATGGGTATCTGTTGCGTGAAAATTTAAAAGTATTCTTCCCAGCAAAAACTACACCTGAAGATGTTGACGCATTTGAGATGTACGGTTGGCAAGTCGGAGGTCATACTCATCAGTGTTCTGTTCGTGAACGCCGCGATGTAGATATTTTTGGTTCGTATTTCTTCGATGCCTTGATAGCATATTGTTCTACACGAAGTTCTATTGAAAATGTTGCGCAAATCAAACAAATCATTATTGCTCCAGGAGTGGGAATAGTTTACATGGACACAACCAATGCAAAAATTTACATTACTCAGTGGTAAAGTTAACTGGAGTGAGCTTGCATGTATGAGGATGTTGATTAACATAAGCTAAGCATCTGTAGACAAATCAACTACACATTCGATAGCCAACTGAGTTAAGTGCACTGATGATCGTGTCTTGACCCACATCCCGTTTTTACCTTCCCCATTCGCCAACCGATGAATAAACTATCATTGAGCATTTTACATTCGTCTGGAGTAAAAAATACATATATTTCATCACACAAGTCGAGCGCCGTATGCGCTGCATAATGAGCTGGTAGATACTCTATCCTGCGATGAAGCAGTGTTGCAAACAGTGATGGATCAAGCGTTACGAGCCTTTCACTATTGCAGCGACGGATTAAGTGGTATGCCGCTTTAGACTAAGGGGTAGATGCCTCTGATTGTGCTAAGCAAGTCGAAGAATTATTCGATTGAAGCATGGCTTGCCAAGTTGCTGGAGATCTTGCTCACTTAGGCCGATGAACGATGTGCTTTTCGTGATGTGTAGAGGAGCTATGGCGATTGGTTGCGTCTTTTGTGTGATGGCCGGGGCCTGTAATATTTCTATTCAAACAAGCGCATCCTGGTTATTAGAGCTATCCACTGAACTATGTAGATATTGGGATGTATGTGTTTCCTAGATTTATGCCCATCAGATTATCCCGAGTTATAATAAAGTAGCATGGCTTGCTATAATCTACCTAATAATTTAATATTAAACAATATTTTACACAAAAACAAAAGATTTGTCGGTGAAATTATCGTCCGTAAAATAGACCTATTTTTTATTCTATCTAACATCTTAATGAATAATGATGATATAAGCCCCATGATGAAAGCTTCTATATTGATACATATGGGTTTATCTAGAACTGAAGAAGCAAGGAATATTGCTCATGCATATACGTCGCATCCTGATTTAATTATATCTTTCGCCGCCAAAGTTTTACTTTATTATATAGAGAGGGACGACAGATCATATAAAGAATTATTAAAAACATCCATTTTATTGCTTAAAAAAGAATATAGCGGATTTTTAGATCTATTAAGAATAGTAATATCAGTGGATGATGGATTAAAATTACCTTTAGCTGATATGATTGAAGAGTTGTGTAAATGTTCACATCGAATTTTTTTAGATTTATTCATAAGATTTTTAGATGAATTAGATTGCCATGAGCATGTACATCGTATAGCTGATTATATATTAAAATCAATGGATGTAAATGATATAGCTAAATATGTCAAGCATCCGATCGTTTTACATGAATTGAAGGGTTGTTTTGATAAATTGACTTATAAAAATAAACGAATGTTTATAGAAAATATAGGCAATTATGGGTCAATTGGCGATTGCGAATTTTTATTCCAGAAATACGATGAATATATTCATGCTTTCAAAATGGATATTCTCGACGCGGTATGTAGAATTGTTTATCGAGTAAGGCTGTTAAATATTAACAAAAATGATTTAGATAGGCGTGGTAAAGATGATGTAATAATTAATGATTGCAATTTAATATCAGAAAGGGCATTTAAATATATATCAAATGACTTAAAAGAATCGGATCGAAAAACGATATTAATCGGTTTGTGCGGAAATCGTGATTCTGTAGATAGATTAAAGAGAAGAATGAGAAGATTAAAAAAATTTAAATACTCTTTTATCCTGGCCGTCTTTTATACCTTAGATCGTGATCTTATAAATGATTTAATATCGATGATTTTAGATAAAGATATAACCTCGCTGAATATTCTGCCAAGTCAACGCTTTTTTTTATCTTTAATAGATCATTCAGTAATTAATTCGATATTAGATGCTATTGTGCATAAAAATACAAAAAAGTTAGAGCCAGTTATCGGGATTTTAATAAAATGCGCTATTTATAAGAATGATATTGAAACTCTTAAACGAGTCGCTGATATCGCCCTTTCTAAAGGTATATGCATTGATTTTGACGATTACGTGTATATGATAGAAAAAGATTTTGATTTCTCCATTGATTACTTTAAGAGAGCAATTAAAAAGTTCAAACCAATTCCATGGACAAATCTTTTAGAGGTTTTGGTCGTTCTTTATACAACCTTATTGATATCAAAAGAAGATGATAGGATATATGAATTATTATCACATATTATAGATTTAGATTTAGATCGAGGATGTCTTTTCTTATTAATTCTATCACACAACAGCAAATTCTCCTATCATGTTATTTATAATTTCTCACCATATTTTATAAGTTCTTTAGATAATATAAGCATATATTATCATGAAATATTAGACAAGAAAAAAATAATTGAGTCATTTTATGAATTCGCTGAAAAGTCTACAGATCAAATCAAAGTGATTAGCTCACTCAAGATTATAACAAAGTTAGACAAAAGTATATTAGAGGATTTGCTAAAGAAGTCAGATATACCAGCATCACTATTTAAAAATATTTCTAGCGTTTTAGAAGAAATGCTGTTTAAATACGATCAATATTTATAACAATAGTTAACTATTAAATATTTTTATAGCGTATTAATTGAGAATAATCGCCTGTTATAATAATATCAAAGTGAAAATTTTGATAGACGCTGCGTAATAAGCTTATAGATACTCTATCTTATGACGAAATAGTATTGTAAGACATTTCAGTATTGTACTGACAGTTTCAATGAGTATATTGTCTTAGACTACCTTGACGGCAACTTCTGGCGCTGGATAAGTCTGAAGACCTACTCAGTTGAAGCAAATTCGCGAAGTCGCGGGGAATATCGATCGCTTAGGCAAACGGTCGCAGTGCTTTTCGCAGAGTGTGGAGGATCTACAGTGATCAGTTGTATGGTTTGTGCAAAGCTGGAATCTGCAGCAGATCTTCAAGCAAGTATATTGAATTTATCAGCGCGATACGCAGCACTACGCAAATATATATTTAGGCGATATCTTGATTTTTTACATTCGGTGATGTTTTATAGACATTTAAACCTGCGAATAATTATCTATACGCATATAAAAAGATATAAAATCACAGAATTAAAAAAGATATAGAATATTTTAATTATTCGTGTTTAAGAAAAACTCACTCGACTTACTAAAAATATATTTCATTTAAAATAAATATGTTAGATTAGTCAATTTAAGATATCAGTATATATTTTGGCCAAAGGTTAAAGCATGTAGGAAGACTAGCCCCTTTAAATCTTCAATGAATATCAGTAAGAATTGGGATATTTGAGATGTTCTGCCACTCTATGAAAAAGGGTCATTAATATCACACTCCATTGTTATTATTAAATAGCTAAGACTTGCGCATAACATAAGATGATAGTTAGCTCATGAGTGACAAGCCCACTCTGGTTATCAAGCCGCTAGCAGATCACGATCGGCAAACCCATGACTTTCGTCGCACCCCCGATAAACGCTACCCTCTTTGGTACGTAGTCGTACTCACCATCATTGCCATTGTCAGTGGCCTGACAGTTGGCTAGACATTGCAGCCTTCTGGCAAACCCGCCCTGCCCTGCATGGGCCATTGTTCAAGCATGAATACTGAATGCTCGATCACGATACCTCTCGACGCGTTTTCATCTTGCTGCTGATTGCCAGCATCCAGCGCTGTTTATCGAACTGGCTGGCGGCGATGCAAGCGGCTAGCGTCTGCGGCTGACCGAAGAAGAGGTGCTTGCGCCGAAGGCAAGGTACTGCGTGACAGCGCTGATCGACGCACAAGCAAAGCAGCCCTTCCAGATGGTAACGGTATATAGCCCGTACAGGCTATGTATGCCCACAGACAGGCATAGTGCTGGCAAAAGACGTGCTGCACGTAGAAGCCACCAGCAATGATATAGCGGCGTTGTCAGACAGTGTCGGCGTAATTTGAGCAGCGCGATCGAATTGTGGTAACTGATGCAGCATACGCGCAAAAGCAAAATGCCGTGCCATTACTGAGCACGTGAGCGAGTATGTGTTTGCCTTGAAGCGCAATCATGCCCGGCTGTTTGAGGCGCTACAGCAGACTTGGCAACGTGAGCCGCATGAGTGGGGGCGTTAGATGCAGCATGAATACTTGCACACGGAAGATTGCGGGCACGTGCGTTACTACCGAGGTAAATACTGGTTAGTTGCTGATGCGGAGTATCTGAGCTATTTTGCTCAACAGGTGGATGCCAGACCTAATCTAGGCGCGGTATGTTTTGTGAGTTGCCAGCGACGGGTCGAGGAGAATGATTATGAACAGGTGAGCATCTTCGAGACTAGCCTGTAGTAAGGAGTCAGACGCATTGCGCGTGCAGTGCGCGCCGACTAGCGGATTGAGAACAACCCGCGCTGTGCCTTGGATCTGGTGTTTAGTAAAGATCTCAGTCGGGCGCGCACTGGGCATAGCACAGATAACTTTGCCGCACTGTGATGGGGTGGTGTTGAGTATGCTGGGGAGGGTGCAGTCTAGTGTGAAGGATGATCGCGCCATCAAAGTACGGCGTCTGCATGCAGCGCACAGCAACGATTTCTTGCTCATGGGGCTAGCTTGCTCTGCGCAGAACCTTCAAATTCCTGATGTATAAGCCATGGTCTTTTGTGCTTCTTCCTGCTTTTCTCACATGTTGGCGTAGTCTTAAGAGAAGCCCAGCATTGCCAAGCGATCAAGGCTAGCAGATCTGTTGGCGAAGATTGGCTTCAGGCTTGGTCGGAGGCTCAGCAGCGCGCGGTCGGCGTAGTGTGAGCAAATCAATGCGGATGTAAACCGGCTGTCCGGCGCAGTGACATGGGCGACATGCCGCTGGGGAGGTACGTGGGTGGCAGTAACTCAGCAGTTAGTGGTGACGACAGGGCTTGAACCTGTGACCCAGAGCTTATGAGTCTCTTACTCTACCAACTGAGCTACGTCACCAGTGCTCTAATTTTATCAAAAATCGCGGGGCTTCAGATGGTTACGCAACAGTGCCAACAGTGTTCAGCCGTTGGCGAACTGGACGCGGCAGGCAGAGCAGTTTTGAATGGATGACTAGAGTGCAAAAGTGCCACATCAAACGATTGCAATCCACGCCCCCTCTGAAATTGGCACGGGCTATTCAAGCGAAGGCAGCATCTGTGCTATCCGTAAGGCTGCGCATGTATCTGCTTTCGTCGAGTCCATCTAGGGCTTACGCATCATCAAGGTGATGTGTAATGCAGGCCAGAAGCATGTGCGTATGATACGCAAGCAGTACGAGCAGTGATAATGGTCATTAACAGTAAATCACTCTGGTGCAGCTACATCACAAGTATCGGCGCGCATGACGGGCAAGGTAGTTAGGTGAATGTGGGGAGGGCGAAGGCAGTACCTTCACCTACCCGCTGTCAATTCAACATTTATAAGATTGCGACGAAAATCCTCCCCCTATTTGGTTGGTAGTTTGATTGCGGCAGCGATCTGATGCGTAAGCTCTGATTAAAATAGCAAACCAGTTAGGTGTGATCATAGGATAGTTATTACGACCTAAACCACCTGTAGAATTGCTGGTAATAAACTACATAGAAAATATTACTGGAATAAACTAAAAAACAATAAAGATATTGATTTAGAAATTCAAGATTGGTTAGGATGCTATATTTATTAGGAAATTATTATGAATGCATCCATTCAATTTAATTTGAAAAACTTGTAAGTAAAATATAAAAATAGCGCGATAAAAATATCGTCGAAGACTTAAGAAATGAGTAGGTAATTGATAGAAATCCGATTTCTAATTTGACACAAATAGTAGGAGATAAAAGTATCTATACCGGCATAACTAACCTACCTTAGAAAATAGAAGTGGTGCCTCTATTAACGGAAGATAATAAACCCGCTATCGTAATACAGAATAACATTTCGAGGTACATTTAACGATTTAGCTTGGCCAAGGTGATAGGATATTTATCCTTGGATATGCCTAAATATTGAGGTAATAAAACAAATTAAATAACAAGTTCGCGCCTTGCGATGGCAATTATGTCGCCATAACCTGCAGGATTCAACGAGCTAGGCAGAAAATTAAATCGTATTGGTTTAGATACATTAAAGGTATTAAGCAAAAAATATTGACTGCATACACAGATGTGGATATATTGCGCACAAGACATAGGCATTTTATCACGAGAAGAAGCTTACAGAATTCTCGCCATTATGCGTAAAAACCAACAAGCGACAAATCATCTGGAGGATACTCTTCTGCAAAAATATCCTAGTCGTATGCTTGCTTTAGTACAAAATGTACTTCATACGTGACTGATCACTGAGAATAGATCTTATGAATTAATCGGGAAAGGTATATTGACCGTATCTACTATCAATCCATCATAAAACAAGACCTGAAATAATAAGCTTATGCTTGATATATTCGGTTGACTGAGAAGACTTTGGCATATAATAAATACAGGAGAAAGCAATATGTATAACAAAATCAAAGTTGTGGGGAGAGTGGGTAACGATCCAGAGATTAGATACACACAAACTGGAACTCCGTTCACCAACCTTAGCGTAGCTACTACAAGGACATGGAACCAAGACGGCAATAAAAAATCTGAAACCACTTGGTTTCAGGTATTGTTTTACGGTTCTACTGCAGAGAATATATGCCAATATCTCAAGAAAGGTAGCCTCATACTAGTCGAGGGGAGAATATTACCTGATCCGAAAACAGGTAACCCTGTGATATATAAGAGAAAAGATGGAACTATAGGAGCAAGCTTCGTCATTGTTGCGAGCACTGTAAGATTTCTCTCAAAAAAGAGCGACAGAGATAATGAAGAAAGTGAAATAGTCATTCAAAGTGATGGAGACATTGAGAACGAGGTAATGATTCAAGATATGAATCTCGGGCATTGATAAAATATTATTATAAACAAAACATCCGCTTCAATAAGTATACTGCTTTATACTACTTTAGCGGCAGCTTCTGATGTGCTGGACAAGCCTGCAGACCTACTTGGTCGAAGCAAATGTTATCAAGTTGCAGGGGATATTGCTTGCTTAGGCAGAAGGGGCAGTGATCTTCGCAGTGTGTGGAGGAGCTTTGCAGTCAGTTAGATGGTTTGTCTAATGCTGGAATCAGCATTGGACCTTCAAATAAGTATATCAAACTTATTATATCAATGCGCAGGACTAAGCGAATATCTATTTTTAAGCATCGTCTTTATTTTCTATTGTTAGCTATATTTTACTATCATTTAGATACATGAATAAAAGTCTATATACATATAACACCTGGCAAAATTATGGGTATTAAATAGAAAGAGAGCCTCTAAATTTTTGTATTAAAGAATAACTATTTTAAATTTAGGGAGTGAATAAAATTGGATGCATGAAGTGTCCTAGGAGACATAAGCGAATCGGGGTCAAACGAGGCAAGAATCACTGCGGCAGCCAGTGCTACCTGTGCAAGGCCTGCAATCGCCATTTCACCCCTCAGCCCAACCCAATCAGCTACCCGCCCATAATCCCGCGCCAAGCCGTCGAGATGTATCTAGATGGCCACAGCTTCCGACGCATCGGCACAATCTGCGTGTCAAGTGCGCAATCCGTGGCCAACTAGGTCAAGTGCGCCGGTGAACGTGCCTTGGCTGCCCCCATCCCACAGGTCCCAACCGATGACGATACTGTTGTCGAGCTTGAGAGCAGTCACATTCGTCGGGAGTAAAAAAATGCGCCGATCTCATCACGCAGGTCGAGCGTCGGACGCGCTGCGTGATGTGCTGGTAGATACTCTATCCCGCGATGAAGCGGTGTTGCAAGCGGTGGTGGATCAAGGGCCACGCGCATTTCAGTCTTGCAATGACGGCTTCAGTGGGTATGCCGCTTTGGACTACCGTGACGGCTGTCTCTAGTTGCGCCGGGCAAGTCGCAGACCTATTCAGTTGAAGCAAGTCCCGCCGAGTTGTGGGGGCTCTCGCTCGCTTAGGCTGACGGGCGCGGTGCTTTTCGCGGTGTGTGGAGGAACTACGGTGGTCGGGTGAGTCCTTTGTGCGATGCAGGAATCGGCGGCATCCCTTCAAGCAAGCGCATACGGGTTGTCAGAGCTATCCGCGGGACTACACAAGTCTTTGGATTTGGGCACTACCTAAATTTATCGGGGCAAGTTTTCGTGTTAAAATAAATAAGATGTATGAGTCCATAGAAGATGTCTGCATATATTTTGGCCAAAGGTTAAAGCATGTGCGAAAGCTGGCATCTTTTAATCTTAAAGAACTATCGGAAAGAATTGGGATACCTTTAGATGTTCTATCAAAGTATGAAAAAGGATCATTAATGCCGGATTCAAGTATTATTATTAAAATAGCAAACGAGTTAGATGTTCACCCAGGATGGTTATTACGGCCTAAACCACCTGTAAAATTGCGGGTAATAAACTACGCAAAAAACATCACTGGAATAAACTCTAAAACCAGGAAAGATATTGTTTACAACATTCAAGATTGGCTAGAAAGATATATTGATATAGAAAATATTATGAGTGCAACAATCCCGTTTAATTGGAATGACTTCCGACGTAAAATAGAAAAAAAAGAAGATGTTGAAAATATCGCCGAAGACTTAAGGCATGAATGGGGAATTGGCGCAAATCCGATTGCTAATTTGACACAGATAATAGAAGAGAAAGGTATCTATATTGGCATAACTAATCTACCTGAGAAAATAGAAGTGTTGTCTCTGTTAACAGTAGATAATAAACCCGTTATAGTAATACAAAACAACATTTCGGGGTATCTTCAAAGATTTAGCTTGGCCAAGGGAATAGGTTATTTATGTTTGGATATGCCTAAATATTGGGGTAATAAAATAAAGGAAATAGTAGTTTCACGCTTTGCGATGGCACTTATTGTTCCACAATCTGCAGTATTAAACGAGCTAGGCGGAAAATTAAATCATTTTGGTTTAGATACATTCAAAGTGTTAAGTAAAAAATATGGGTTGAATACACAGATGTGGATATATCGCGCACAAGACATAGGCATTTTATCACAAGAAGAAGCTTACAGAATTCTCGTCATTATGCGTAAAAACCAAAGTGAGACAAATCACCTGGAGGATACTCTTCTTCAAGAATATCCTAGTCGTATGTTTGCTCTAGTTCAAAATGCACTTAATACGGGAGTGATCACTGAGAATAGATATTATGAATTAATCGGGCAAAATATATTTGCTGGGTTGATTGATAAGACTCAATTCGTGTAATAAATCCATGAGAGGTCTATATAAACAACAAAATAACATTGGTAGGCAGAGGTGTTAATTATTCAGAGATGAGATATACATGCGCTTGAAACAAATTTAGCATGGTCAGCACTAAGATATTAAAACAATGTGGAATCAAAAATATGAAAAACATAGTTTGTGGTGTTGTTCTAGGATTCTATCGCAGAGAATGTATGCAAATATCTCAAGACAGGTAGTCTTATACTAGTTGGGGAAAAGTATGGCCTGATTCTAAAACAGATATAACCGTGAGATATAAAAGACGCATGTAACTAAAGAAAAAAGCTTCGTCATTGTCAGGGGTTATAAAAATTTAACCAACTAAAAAGCAGTGTGCGTAACGAATATGATGACATAGTTATTCAAAGTAATGGAGAACTTGAGAACGAGGCAATTAGTCAAAATATGATTATCGTGTATCCATAAAATATTGTTATAAACAACATTGCAGAGTAGTTTTATGCTGCTTGAATAGAACAGAGGGAATGCTGGTGTATAAATTCAAATTAACAACATAAAAATCACTTTGCTTCAGTTGATAAAAATAGTATTAATTAAAATAAGATTAAGCTTGATTGCCTTATTTTTACATAGACATACCTTAAAACATAATCATGAATATGATGAGCATGGTTAAAGATAATAATTTATTCATCAAAACCAGAGCCACATATGACACCATATATAAATCAGTGGAGGTTTATTCGTCATAGTGGCCTATGTCATCGCGATAACGCTGATGCTCTTTAACACGAGATCATGGGCAGCTCGCGCGCCGGCGAGTCTGTGTTGGCATTGTGGCGCGAGCGGTTGCATTGGCTCGGGTTCACAGGCTTCGCGCCTACGCAGGCTGCTACTGAGGCGACTGTGCCGGTGCAGGATGAAATACTAGCTCACCAGGGGGGCATTGTGCGCTTATCTGACATGTTTGCGATGCAGGCTTACTGCCACAACGACTACCTCAGCTCCACGGCGCTAGGTGAGATCGGTGCAGCTATCGAGACGTGCATGATCAATCGCATTGTTGGCTGGCGCGGCGAGCGCCTGGATCGCAAGGAGGTGTATCACACGCTAGCTAAGAGCAGAATGCTGATCCAATAGCATGCGCGACGGCAGACGATGCGCGTGGATTGTCTGCTACGCATGCTGCTGCAGCAAGCGCGTGATCCTGTGCGCATTCACGCCGAGCTCATACCCTCTATGTCTGGGGAGCAGCAGCAGGCGCTGGCACTGATTGCCAGCGGGCGGCGGTTGGGGGTTATCTCAGGTGTGTCATGCGCGACAAGTCCACCGTGCTGTCGGCAGTGGCAGAGCCGCGATATATCCTCACGCGCAATGCAGTTTTGGGGCGAGATCTCGCGCAGCGCGTGGGTGGCGCGTGGGCGACGCTGACGCGAGTTCAGCAGCTATTGCAGCAAGTGGCGGAGCGCGATGCGCGAGGCGAGCGCTGTGTGGTGATCATTGACGAGGAAAGTCTAGTGGATCGCAATGATTGGTTGCGGGTGCTGGTGCGTGTTTCTTCCATGCGGCATGTGCAGTTGATGGGGCTGGGGGATCCGCAGCAGTTAGACAGCATTGACGAGACGCATGTGTTTGGTTTAGTACTCAGGCGCGCGCGAGGCTCATGCGCACTGCGCGCTGCACCATAGCCGCCGCACCGAGGCCTGGCAGGAGGAGCATCGCGCGCTGCGGTTGCTGCCGCGCAATGTGGAGGCGATCTCGGTTTTCATTACGTCGTTGCATGCTAGCGGGAGACTGCGCACAGTGGATTCAATTACAGTAGTGGCGAATGTGCTTGCCAAGCTTCCTGACGCTGTAGTGATCACGGCGACGAATGCGATGGCTGCGCGCGTGTCGCACTTGGTGTAGTGGCGTTTAGGGGTTCGCGCGGATCCTCGCGCGCGTGTGCGGCACGGTTTGTGTTATGGGGGCTGGGATCGCATACGAGTGCGGTGCAACAACTAACAGCTCAACATTTTCAACGGGCAATTGGACAAAGTGGTCGAAGTATCCGACTCATGGTTGCGTGTGCGGATGGATGATGGGCGTGAGGTTGTGTTGCCCTCGCGTTACTGCGAGCTATGGGTGGAGTTGGGGTATGCATGCACAGCTGATTCTGCGCAAGGCTTGATTGCCGATCAAGCAATCGTCGTGTGTGATGGGATGGACAACGAGCGGATCTATGTTGCGGCGACGCGGTCGCGCAGGGCACCGATCTATGTCGCGGAGTCCGCGCAGCACTTAGCGTGGGCACTTGTGTAGCGTGAGTTGCCGTTGCCGAGGACGATTGCGGATCTCATCGTCAATCGCGGTGCACACATGGGGATATCGCAGCAATGACGCCCATTTATAGGCGTCATATATGACACCAATGATAACGCCACGGTGGACTCTGACTGTGTGCTTGACATTGCTAAGAAGATCTTCGATGCGCGCATGGTGCGCTATTTGCGCGAGGAATTGGTTGGTATGGGACTAGCCGTGCGTGACGAAGTGGTTGTTGGGCTGCCTATGCCTGGGGTGACAACACGCGAGCCTTACGTAGAGGCGTTTGCAGCGCGCACAGTGTAAGTTGAGGTAGCAGAGGGGTGAGTCTCGGCATGGGATTGGCGCCGAGGTGCTCGAATACGCGCTGGATCATCATAGACAAGAAGAGCAGCGATTAATAGTTGCCTGCTGATTCAGGCTAGACGATCCGCGATCGCATAATGTGCGAGAGATACATAAGCCATTGTGGTGCACACCTGTGTAATCCAGTTTGATGTGATGCGTTGAAATTACGGTAAGGAGAGGAGAGGAGAGAAGAGAAGAAGGTGAGATTCGAACTCACAGTACCCAATGCGAGCACAGCGGTTTTCAAGCCCGTCCCGTTCAACCTTGAACGGTATCTTCCCTCTCCTCTCCACTCTATTCTATGCACAATCTGCGCAGCTGGAATGCTTGATGATAAGTTAGTCGAGTTATACTGCATGATGATCTCGGCTGATTAGGCAGACAGAGGGGGAGTGCCTAAATCCAAATACTTGCGTAGTCCCGCGGATAGCTCTGATAACCCAGATGCGCTTGCTTGAGGGGATGCCGCCGATTACAGCATTACACAAAGGCGTAACCGACCGCCATAGCTCCTCCACACATCGCGAAAAGCACCGCGCCCGTCGGCCTAAGCGAGCGAGAGAATTTCGCGACTCGGCGAGACTTGCTTCAACTGAATAGGTCTGCGACCTGCTCGGCGCAACCGGAAGATGCTAGCACTGTAGTCCAAAGCGGCATACCCACTGAAGCCGTCGATGCAATACTAAAATGCGCGCGGCGCTTGATCCACCACTGCTTGCAACACTGCTTCATCGCGGGATAGAGTATATACCAGCTCATCACGCAGCGCGCCCGGCGCTCGACCTGCGTGATGAGATCGTCGCGTTTTTTACTCCCGACGAATGTGACTGCTCATCAAGCTCGACGACAGTATTGTCGTCGGTTGTGGGCTGTTGGATAGGGGAGGGTGGTTGGGCCAAGCCACATTCACCGGCGTACTTGACCCGCATGATCATCAATGGCGCACTTGACACTCGGATTGCGTCTGATGCGTTAGAAGCAATGGCGATCTAGATACCTTTCGATAACTTTAAAAAGAATTATAAGTGAACAAAACGATTGTGTTATGCTTATGGGTGATATAACGATTGCAAACATTGTAACTGTTGATATCTTTTTGTCCAGAAAGATTAGATTTGTGTGATCGTTAAGGTTTACTGATTTTAGCTTATAATATACACATGAAAGCACAAAAAGATGTTTTTGCATACTTTATATGTAACGATCTAGGTAAACTTAAGGAGTTAGAAGAGATTTGCAAACAAATAGAAGGCGACGAATTAGATATTTTTAGCGTGGTGATATATTACATGAAATTTTTATATAACAGCAATAAGGATCCATTAAAAATAATTGTAGCGCTTGCTTTTTTGACCAAGATGAAAGACGAGTATTATGATGAA
>JANWVL010000085.1 GCA_025056655.1 Candidatus Methylacidiphilales bacterium | reverse complement strand
ACTAGTTGCATGTTGTTATTATACACCTCTGTCAAGTCCCACCCGTTGTAATACCGATACTGCCGCGAAGGCCCTATCCATGGCACACTCGCAGTCGGCCTCCAGTAATACCTCTCCACCACCCGCCGATTCAACCCATCTTTACCATACAGCCCCAGCCTCACTCAACCGCTCCATCAATTCATCCACTTTCTCATTCATTATTTTTGTCTTAAGCGATTCTTTCTCCCTTCGGTATCTTGCAGCTTCCTTACGGCCTCTGACACCACCCTCCGCAATCCCCTGCATAATATGCTATGCCTAATATCCTTCTTTCAACCCGAAATGCCTTAAATGCATATCCTAACCTCTCGCATTCTTGCCGATCTCTTTCCGTCTTTTTATAGCATTCATTCACATACATTCGCATCTGAACTCCAGAATATGCTAATATTAACACTACAAATAACAAAACCAACCCTGTCCATATATTTAATTTAGATACTTTTCTCATCTCACACACCTACCTCCACATGGACCACTATACGACGATACACCACATTGCCTTGTGGCGTGCTCAGGCTCGAAGTTGCAATTTTTTAATTCACATTCCTTCTTTTTAGCCTCCGTCTTCTTCTCACATTCTTTTTTAAAATTACTCACTACTACTTCACAATAAATAGATCCAACAGCTCCTATTCCCATCCCAATTAACGCTATTCCAGCAGGTCCAATCAATCCACTGGGATCCGTATAATTCACCGCATTATTCCCCACATACCGATACAAGTTTATATCCCCGGAATCGAAGCCGATGAGGTCGGGTTGCAGGAAGCGGTCGAGTGCTATTTTCTCCATCACACCCTCATGAAAATAATAGCCATTTATCATCGTATTATTATGCTTGCTAATACTTCAATGCGTATCTTTTCGATCAAAATTTTAGTCAAATACATAATGTTCCAGTCACTTTTATTTACATTCATTTCTACAATTATTAGATATGTATCTATATTAGCTAATAATCATATATCTCAAGAGATTAAAATTTACAATCCTTTTTGTCATCTCTCCAGGTCATTAAATCATATATTACTATGCTTCATTTTCCACTACTATTGCCCAATCTAGTTATAATTATATAAGTTATTGATAACGCTAACAAAGCCAAAGGATAAAAGATTTTTTGATCGTTGTAGGATACAAAGACAATCAATAACCATATTAACCATGAAATCACTACTGCCTTGATCCTTTTCTCCATCAAACCCTTCTTCCCTGATATCACATATCTCCAACTCAATACCAAAAAAACTAATACGACACTAATTAACGAAATGACCAAAAAATACTTACCCTCAATTATATGATCTATTGCTCTTGTCATAAATAATAATCAAATGCAAGCATTAGAGGCACAACGAGCAACGTCTTCAAGATATTTTGCCCAGCATTCCATAGGACATTTATCAGGATCTGAAAGACAATCACCTAACCTACCTGCTGCTTCTTCAACACATTTTAGATATTCAGGATATCTTCTCCATACATTGAAAGCACACCACCCTACTGCCCCAGGAACAATCCAGGGAGGAAGAGAAGCAAGCCCTTCCGGATCCGTATAATTCACCGCATTATTCCCCACATATCTATACCAATTCACATCCTTAGCCTCAAACCCAATCGGATCCGGTTGCATAAATCTTCCCAGGGTGGTGCTATAGATGCGGTTTCTATAGTCGTATAGACCTGAGGCGAGGCCGCCGCTTGTGTTTGCGAGCATTTCGCGGCCTGTGAACCAGAAGCGGTTGGGGCTGGCATTGTAATAGGTAAAGTTATTAGCTGTGCTGACGTCGGCGAAGTAAGCTTCTCCATAGACGTCGTATCGGGTGCGGTGGATCTCGGTGCCTTGCAGGTCGATGAGGCGGGCGGTGCTGCCGAGGATCCTTTCTTGCAGATAGCAGGTGTGTGTAATGCAGTTGCCTACCAGGTCGTATGTCCAGCTTTGGGTTTTGCTCGCGTTCGCGTTGTTAACCGTTCCGCATTGCACTTGGGTAACTTGCCCGATGTCGTCGTAGGTGTAAAGATCTTTTTT
>JANWVL010000084.1 GCA_025056655.1 Candidatus Methylacidiphilales bacterium | reverse complement strand
AAGACTGCAGATGTGATCTTGGGATTGTTGCCAGTGGTGGGACAACTAGATGGTGCAGTGACGTTGCTGACGGGTCGGACCATGGCGGGCACGGAAGTGGGTGGAGCGGAGCGAGGGTTAGCCATAGGAAGTATCATACCGGCAGGGAAGATGATCGGGGGCATAGCCGGGGATATCTTGTCAGCAGTTAAACCCACGACAGCCACTGTCTTAAACATAGCCGATGATGCGAATAGGGCGTGGGATGGTGTATGGGCGATAAGCTGGAATCCGCTGACAGGGCCGGGCCCGCTCGGAAAAGAAATTGCTAGCACATTCCGTAGCTTCACATACACTGAGCATGTTCTTCAGGAGAGCACTATACTTTATCGGGTTTACAGCGATCCAAGTAAAGCCATAGGCCCTTATTGGACAAGAACAGCTCCTTCTGGACCTGTTCAGTCCATCATGGATAGTGCTTTAAATCCAATTTGGGGTAAAAAGCGACCAGTGTAATCAAGATTAATGTTCCCGCAGGAACGAGGATTTATGAAGGCACAGCAGCCCCTCAAGGAAGTTTACTGGGAGGCGGAAATCAAATTTATATGATGCCTGGAACAGTGGATCCGGCTTGGGTGGTGCCATGAGTAAATGTCCCTGGGAAGAGATAATTGGTTTTCAAAGCCCTGGCGAATTTCAGCGCTTTCAGAGCTGGATTGAAGAGCAAATTAAGCTTGGAAACGCTGAAGAAGTGCCTGTCGATCCATCTTGCATAGGGGCATACTGGAACCAGAGATGGTTACGACATAAAGCTTCCGGAGTTGTCTGGCGATTGGTAGAACCTGACCCACCTTTTACAGGCGTTTTTCAGCCAGTGGATTCTCAATAAGAGCGATTTAATAAGTAACCTTAGCTCAACTTATATCTCGTCCTGCTTGGCTCGCCTGTAAGACCACCGCATCATTACATGAACTGGGAATATGACCTGACGACAGTTACAAGATGGTGAAAGGAACCTAGGGATTCGTATCCGCAACGGAGGCGGGATCCGCGCTGAATAGTAGGTTCGTGGATTAAAGAAACTGCTGACATACTCACAATTGATATACGAAAGCCATCCATGAAAAACTAATAGCAAGAGCGTTACGAAAACGCAGCTCATCGCGCATCCCTGCCGGGTATATTGCTAACATACTTTTCACGCAAACAAAACCAATCGATAAACACTTACACCCTGCACCGCACCGTCGAAGAAAGCTTGTCCAGAGTGGAATTGCACTGACGATAGCACGCAAACCTCGAGACAGTCTCAATACCTTCCCTGATTGAAGTTCATTGTGAGCTGGAGCAAACCCTCATAGACTTCCGAATATTCCAATGCATATCCTTTTTGTGGGTTTAGATTCTGATCTATTATGGCCTCTAAAAAGTTAGGGTCTTTCCCCTAATGCATCCAAAGATCGATGGGCAGATTCCTTTTAACTACTTAAATTAGGACAACAAAGATTCAAGAAGCACATTAGCTTAATCTCGAGGTGTTTTTCAATATATCTGACCGTGCTAAAGCCCCTAATCCATGCAGTAAGATAATACTAGCAGCCTACCGAAGAGCTACAGACCGCACATCCTAAACCCAATTCATCACCTC
>JANWVL010000083.1 GCA_025056655.1 Candidatus Methylacidiphilales bacterium | reverse complement strand
TGGGATGGGGGCAGCCAAGGCACGTTCACCGGCGCACTTGACCCAGTTGGCCACGGATTGCGCACTTGACACGCAGATTGCGCCCGATGCGTCGGAAGCTGTGGCCATCCAGATACATCTCGACGGCTTGGCGCGGGATTCTAGGCGGGTAGCCGATTGGGTTGGGCCGAGGGGTGAAATGACGATTGCAGGCCTTGCACAGGTAGCGCTGGCTGCCGCTGTGATTCTTGCCTCGTTTGACCACCGATTCGCTTATGTCTCTTTGGACACTTCATGTATCCAATTTTATTTACTTCCGTCCAACCCAATCGGCTAACCACCTAGAATCCCACGCTAAGTAAGACGTATCAGGATGTCCACTGCTCCCACGCGTCAAGCACAATCGGTATGTCGTGGGCGCAAACGATAGCCATCAGGATCAAGTGTGCCGGTGAGCGTGCTTCGCCCCATCACCCGTCCAACGACTGCAAACCAGTGACTAAACTTTTATCGTTCTCGATGCGTTTGTCATATTTGTCGGGTGTAGAAAACAGTCTATCTCGTGACACAAATCGAGTGCCAGATGCGCTGCATGATGAGCTGGTAGATGCTCTATCCGGCGATGAAGCTGTGTTACAAGCGGTGGTAGATCAAGTGCCACGAGCATTTCAGTATTACACCGACTGCTTAAGTGGGTATGTCGCTTTGGACTACCGCGGCGACTGTCTCTAGTTGTGCCGTGCGAGTCGCAGACCTATTCGGTTGAAGCCAGTCTCGCCGACTTTCTGTTGATCTGGCTCGCTTAAGCCGACGGTCGCAGTGCTTTTCGCGAGTATGGAGGAATGCAGCAATCGGTTGAGTCTTCTGTGCAATGCTGAAATCGGCGGTATCCTTTCAAGCAAGCGCCTCTGGGCTATCAGAACTATCCGCGGGGATACGCAAGTATTTGGATTTATGGATTCCTTGTTAAATATAGTGTCTGTTTTGCTAGTTGCTTGATATACCGTGACATTACCCATTTTGATTAAGCATGTGTCTTTTGAGTCTAGGCTCATATGAATTGTTTATTAAACGTGTTGAGAAGTTGTTCAACCGCTAGGAGTAGTGTGATAACAGGAAGAGGATAGAGTCAACCCTAGTATGCTCATCGGTAACTTAATTGGTTGAAATATAGATTAATAACTTGAAATATAGATTACACTCGTGTTGTCGAAAGCATGTTTGTCTGGATATGTCTTGATATATTATTTATAGCCCTTGGTAATGAGCCGAATGAATTTTGGCGGCTCAGTTAAATAATAATCACAGGACTCGTATAGATAGCTTTGGCTTTTGCTGTGATTCTTGTCTTGTTTGACTATCATATCCATTATATTTAACGCTAGATTTATTTATATAATCAATCTATTTAGCTATCAGGCTGAATTTGCTTACTAATCGCACTAAAATATATTCGTGATTGCTAGACTTTCTCTTCCGCAAATTGAAAGCATTTTTTTACACGAGCGTGCTTTTGAAGATAGGACCGATTATCTTATTCAATTTTTAAGTAGGGAGGATGAATATAGAAGAAAAATCCTAGCTATTTACTTTTGGAAATATATGGATGAATACGAAAAGGAATATTTCATAGCAAAACTCGTCACTATTTTTAAAGATGAGGGAGTAAATATACTACGTATCTTAGATAAGTCAATAGGGCCAAAAGAATGTAAACCAAAGATATTGTCCTATATTATTGGCGACAGCAATAATTTAATCGATGAGGTTTTAAATAATAGTAGTGTTGCAGAATTGATAATGCATCATGAGAAAAAATATTCATTAATAACCGCATGTGGGTTGAAAGATAAGATTGCTGAGGCATTGAAATATAAAAAGAGATTGAATGCTAACGATATAGAAATGATAGCCATGTTAAGCGGAAACGATCAGGAGGTAATGAAATCAACAAACGATATTATAAATAAAGAGAAGGATATAAATATTATATCAAAAAACACCATAACACTGGAGCAACAACGAAATCCAACCGATGTAGACTTCATCTCAAGAATTTATAATAATGGCGATTTGAATATAATAAAATCAGTTATATCAGCATTGGGATTAATAGGTCATGCTTGCGCAATAGATATATTATACGATATATTTCAAAAAGAAAGTTTTAATCATAAAATTGAAGTAATAAAAGCGCTTTCTATAATTGATTATTATAAATCAGAAAGATTTCTTTCGAGAATAGCGTTCAGTAAATATATTAATAATAAAATAAGATTAGAAGCTCTTAAAGCCTTATGCTTGAAATATTCAAGAAAATTAGGGGTAGAATCATCTTTTCCTGAAGATTTTGAAAGTATGAAAGTCGCTTTTTTTATGCTAAAAGCGTTGCATAACAATAAAAGAGACTCTTTCTATCACATCGCAAAAGATGTTCTTAATTCTAAAAATGACCAGCTGCTTTATTTCGCCCTAGATGTTTTAATTTTTTTGAAAGATGAGTTATTCTTTGAATATATAAATGTTTTGCTTAAAGATAAGAACAAATTTCTTTACAAGACTCTTCTTAGATATATACAAGCGTTAGATATTAATACAAAAAAGAAACTTAAAATAAGGCTTTTGTGTAATATATTATACGAAAATGATGCACACCTTCAGATTATGGCTTTAGATGTTTTGTCAAACTTTAAATGTAATGATATATGGGGGATCTTAAAAAGGAAATTTAATAAAGCGACCTCATTAGCGGTAAAAATATCCGCGTTAAATTACATGTTTTTGATTGATAAACAAAAAGCCATGTGCTTTTTCGAAGAAATAATGAGGGATGTTAATCAAAACGACCTCAGATATTTCTTTATTTCCACTGCGGTTTATTATAATGGATCAACTATGTTGGATATGATAAATAACGAGATGAAAAAGATTAAAGAAATCCATGTTCTATTAAAATACACTAGACTTCTTTTTTATATAGCAAAACCAGCTTCTATTGCCGTCTTGTTCGATAATATTGATAAATTAAAAAATAAGATTTACATATTTTTCGGAAAACACATAGAGGAAATTCCTATGAATATTTTGATGGAAGCTTTTATCGATTTTGTAAACAGAACAAATAACAAAGACAAAATACTATTGACATTACAAACACTAAAAGACCTGAGAAAGAATTTCGTGGATGTTTTGTTTAATAATTTAAATCGTGTCAAAAAATCTAGCCTTTTGATATCAATTATGTCCCAGTATGACTATTCCTTTTATTAATAAAACATGCGTCACGCTATAATATTATAATTTAATTTATAATAAATATTGATCAATACAATATATTCCGAGGTATAAATATATATTGAATGCGTTATACTAAATTTATTGTCACTGGCTAGTTCAATTGATTGATGTGCCTATTCGAATAATCTAATCTCATTGAATCATGGCAATGTTATATAAAGAGGTTTATTTATTTAGATCGGCTTTGAAATGCAAAGACAAATTTGGAGTTGCTCAGGCAATGATATGATTACATAAATAAATCAACATCAGCGATTTTATATCCTTGCATTTCGTGTTAATGATAGATTTTGTTCGTTTGAAGAAGTATGTCAATCATAGCATCTGTCAAAGCTCATACTAACATCATACGTTGTAATATATATATCAATAAACGATTTATTCTTAGTTAATATATTAAAAACCATCGGAATGGATGCAACGTTTGTTTGTATATAATTTCATGCACATTTTCTAGAACGCGCGAAGATATCCGCACTGTCAGATTAATGCAAAGGTCAGAAATATGGCTAAAATATATTCTAGATGAGGCTTATACATGAATATGAAAATACACCCTCTGTCTTCAGTATTAGATTTATCTGATCGCCTTGATCGTATATCTTATGGAATCTATAGCTCTATTAATAATCAGGACAACGTTTTCTCAGCTCATGCAAAGTTAGAGAAAGAAGTTTGGCTTAAAAATTTCGCTGAATTTAAATCCAAAGCATCTCAACTTTCCATCGGTGATGATATTATCAACACAATAATTGACAAAGGGATTGATAATTTACCGATCTATACTATAATGTCTGCAATAGATATTTTAACTATAATTGATAATGAAAAATCGCTCGACCTTATTAAGGTAATATTAAATAAAGCGACGGATGTCATTATTAAAATTCATGCCATCGCATGTATGAGCCTATTGACTCATGCCAACAACAGTCACGAGGTAGTAGATTTAATTGTTAATATATTCAACAGCGAATATGTGGAAGATATAAAGTATGAATGCATACGATCGTTGTGTAGAATAAAAAGAGATGATTCACGCGATTTTCTGGATTTTTTATCTAATAACAAGGACGTTAAATATTTTACTGCTTATGCAGTGGAGTTTCTTGATTATTTACCTAAAGATAAGGATATTTTGAGCAATATCATCCTAAACAACAATGATAACGATACGATAAAAGCATGCATTAATAAGCTCAAGGAAACAGCAAGGGATCTTTATATTGATACAGCTTTTGATTTATACGAAAAATTAGATAAAAAATCAGTTAAAATACTACTCGTTCGTTCTTTGGCTTATTGTAATGACAGCAGAGTTGAAAATGGATTTCTGAATATATTGGGAAAGTCAAAAATTCCTAAAGTAGATGCAGTATGCTTGGCTTATCTCTTAAGAAATAATTCGGAGTTTTTAAGCAAAGCAGTTGATTATATCAACAAAAACCCTGCTATCTGGTTCTATTTAAGAGATATGCGCGCTTTTAAAGAAATTAATGACGAAAGAATAGTTAAAATTTTAATAGAATGCTTTTTAAATATAAAGAGTAAAACGCTCAGGTCTGCAGCAGTTTATGCAATTTCAGATTCAAAGCACAGCTCAATTCATGAGTTCTTGTTAAACCATATTCAGGAAGAAACATCACCGTTAGTTATCAAAACATGTATATCTCAAATAATTAAAACAGCAGATGATATCACGATAAATAAACTAAAAGCCATGATTGAAGAAAGGAAATTAAGAGAAGATCATATAAAAATAATACTTTCATGCGTGAGCAGAAGAATTAATTACAGAAAAGCTGATTTGATTGCTCGTATCTTTTTGTCTGCTAAGAATAATGGGGAATTATATAAATCATTGAGATTAATAAAGAGGTATATCTTTATTTATTCAGATGAGGCCTTAACTAATATATTATTGGAGTGTAAAATAATCAAACATGCTCAAAAATTGTTAAACTGGATTCCTGAAGATAGAAAACGTCGGATTATAAAAAACGCCTTTAATTTTTACAAAAAATCTAAAGATGAGGATAAAAAAGATAGGTTAGAGAAATTAATAGGGTTTGGGAAGATAAAACAAGAGGTTTATATTTGACATACATAATTGAAACGCGATAATATAAAAATAGCGCGTTTAAACAAATAATATATTTATGTATAAGCTTATACTATAACAGCAAGATTCTCCATGATATCCAACTCTAGCAGCAAATTTTCTTGTCATTATTTTATCCATCAATTCGTTTAAATGATTTAAGGTGTACAGTATCATATAAGGTTTAGCAATATATGCAGATACCATATATCTCGATGCATATGGATAACGACCTGATCAACAAATATCTTGATATTTAATGAAATAGAACCAGCGTTTAGTTTATGATTACAAGTATCCTGCTTTTGTGGCTAAGATAATTAAACATGATAATATTGATAAAAGGATTGGCATGGTCTAGCTTTTTAAAGGCGATTTTGAAGACAATACATCTGGACTGTTAATGAATTGTGATAAATTTAATAAGAGATAGGGCGTAATACATAAGATATTGAGGCTAAAATTTTATAAAATTTCGCAATATCTTTATCATAGCATAACATTGGATATATCTTTAGATAAAAACACCAAACACATACTAAACTATACAAAAACTGATCGGCCTATAAACCCAGATATTTTCAAAGCATATGTTTGTGAAATAATTTAAAATAATGAAGAAGCAACAGCCCAGTGGTTGAAAAAGATAATGATTAAGTACTCTTTCCAGAATGAAATGTATGTCCCCGCAGTAGGACTCGAACCTACAACCTACCGATTAGAAGTCGGCCGCTCTTTCCATTGAGCTATACGGGGTGGGAATTTGTTAATTAATATAGAGGCAGTATACTACGAAAAATAGTGAGTGACAAGGTAGATGATATATGTGCATCATATATCTTCTTAAACCACGCACATAAATGAGCTAATATGTCTTTGTTTTATATCAATCATGCTGAGTATATACAATGCTCTATATATCACATAAAAGAAACAGGCTGCCACTTAACTATTTTAAAAACTGAGAAAAACAAGTCAATTATTGCCATAAGCAGGCGATAATATTCAATACTTCATCGGGTGGGGGGTTTTTTTAAATGTATATATGTTCAACTTAACAGGTAGAAGTATAATCTACACGGTAGTAATTTAAGGCAAAAGAGCAAAGAATGTCATCTACACAAATGCGGAAATGTTTAAGAGGCTAATTAATTAATATATTTATCGCTAACTATAAAACCGCTTTGTTGTGCTATAAGATATCTGAAGAGTCATCATGCAGATCGTTTGTCTGGCACACTATATGATGAAATTGGGTTTCTTTCACCTTATACTGATATAAATCGGTCCCGATATCGCATGGAGATATTCGTCTGTTAGAGCGGTTAGATAAGTGATACTTAAGATGTGATCTCAGACGTATTTAAAAACGTGGGTAAGTGATTGCGCATCCAACACGAAAGCTGCACACGATATTTAAAAGCTGTAAAGATGTGGGTAAATCGTAAGCTTGATATATGGTTCTAGACAGGATAGATAATTGGCATGAATGACGTATGTAATAAACAATACAGTCCATTCGCAGACAATACACGTTATTCTTGCCTCAATCCCTCTGATTAGCTTGTATGCCTTGAGTTATATATATTTCTATTAATTTTGAAATATTTATTCTAATTTATCACAAGCCAATTGGTATAATTTCTTTGCCATTTATTTCACTATTAATCCTAGCTGCAGATTTTAGTGACAACCAATCTCTTACTATTCGTCCCATCTGAGCGATCGTACCGCGCATAACCGTGGTTTCAGGAAGAGCGTTAAGAAATGCTCGGCCATAATTCTTCGTCAATATTCTTCTATCAAAGATTACGACGACGCCGTAATCATTTTTAGATCGAATAAGTCTACCGAACCCTTGTTTAAATCGCAAAACTGCCTCAGGAACGGAATAATCATTAAATGGGTTAGATAACCTCTCACTACGCGCGACGAAAACCGGATTGGTCGGCACTTCAAATGGTAATCTACAAATCGCCAATGCAGTTAGTTTTTCACCTTGTATATCCACACCTTCCCAAAAGCTCTTTGTTCCTAACATTACGGCACGTTCTGCAGATCTGAAGTTTTCAATCATCTTTCGTCGCGATGTGCCATCACCTTGTTCTAAGACTGTAATATTTGAATTTTGTAGAATAGGAGCAATAGATTGCGCAGTGGTATGTAATGCAGAATAACTGGTAAAAAGAGCCAGACCTCTTCCATGAGAAGCAGAGAAGAGTTCTACCAAACCACGTTCCAATGCTTGCTGATATCCATGATGATTAGGCTCAGGAATATCATTTACTATATAGAGCAAGGTCGAGGATTTATAATCAAAAGGCGATCCTAGTGCAATGGTTTCAGCATTGTTTATATCAAGCTTCTTTTGAATATAGTTAAAACTTTGCTTGCCTTGATCATTAGCAGTGCTAGTGCGTAAAGTAGCAGAGGTAAGAATAACAGCGCGCTTTTTTTGCCATAGCTCACGCTGAAGTATCGGGCCGATATGCAAAGGAGCTGCATTTAATGTCACTCTGGACACTTTTGTTATTTTATGAGGCTTTTCTAAATCTATCCACCACACATATTGATCATTATCATCAGAAAGTAACTTATGCAAATACTCACTCGTTTCTGTGATAAAACGTATATTGCCATTTAGATGATTAAGTATAATCTGTACATTATTTATAGATTTATCATATTCAGATACGATATTTGCGATGCCATTTAATTGGCGAACAAGCGCATCTAGATCTCTCTTAAATGTATCACAAGAAAGTTTAATGCGCGTCCATCCGTTGCATTTGCGCAGCTCCTGCGTTATGCGCACTCTCCTAACGTATTCAAAAGAATCTTCTTGCGATTCATTCTGCGCAAAAGATTTCATTTCATCAAAAAAAACTGACGAGCTCTCCAAAGCTGTACTTACTGCTTCAGCAGCTTGCTGGCATTGTTGCAAAATATCATCAGGTTGTTTTTTGCCTGAGTATTCATCGCCATAAGTAATAACAGGGTTAAATCCAATATTTTGCACGCTTTTAATGATGCGGGATAACTCTCCGAATGTTCTTTTGATTTCGTTAAAGTCTAAAGCAATTGTCAATGACTCTGTAGCTGCTGCCTCTAGATGATGTGCTTCATCTATAATTAGGTATTCATATTCCGGTAATACATTATTTTCAACTAAGAGATCTGCCAACAAAAGTGCATGATTAACGATAATGACGTTTGCACTTTCCGCTAACTTCCTGGCTTGATAGAAAAAACATCCACTTTCGCTGCATGTTTTCATGTTACACATATTATTTTTCGCCGAAACACGTTGGAAGAAAGCGCGTTCTCCCGGTGTGGACATAATGAGTTCGTCTCCATCACCGGTAATCGTGTATGTCAACCATATTAGAATTCTTGCCATGAGGCGCGCTTCATCTACATCTTGAGGTCCATTCTTACATACCTCATCAAAGCGATTTTTACAAAGATATCTCCCCTTTCCTTTCATTACGGCGGCGCGCCCTCCACCAAGAATATCTATAACGGTTGGTACGTCTTTAAAAGCAAGTTGTTCTTGTAAGTTGATTGTGTTTGTGCTTATTACCACTCGGTCACCATTCTTCTGTGACCATATCATCGCAGGAATGAGATAAGCTAATGACTTACCGACTCCAGTTCCAGCTTCTATTAATCCTACACCCTTATCATTGAATATCTTCGACACTTTCTGTAGCATTTGAATCTGTTGCTGGCGCTTTTCATATCCTGGAAATCGCGTCGCAAATGGTCCGTCTTCGGCAAGAATTTTGGATATTTGATCAAGATCAATCTTCTGTGTCTGAGGTTTAGGCTCAAGAGGACCTTCCATTAGGGCGCGGCGACGTTGTTCTATAAGAACATCATCTTTTTGTATATATGAATTTAACACGCCATTGTAAATGCTACCCTGATTAAATAAGATGATGTTTTTTGTCTGGTATTCTTGTACTTCGCGCCAAAATTCGGCCAATGGCCAGTTACATTTATTCGCGTATTCAATTATTTCATTTAAAATCCCAGGCGGTAATCTAGTTGCATACTCAAAAAGTTTTAAATAGACCTTCATCGCCGTGCGCGCATCAGACAAGGCACGATGTGATTCTGATAAATCAATACCAATTTTCTTAGCAAGAGTATCTAAAGCATAACTCCCCTCGCTTGGCATAAGTATAGTAGCTAGTTCAAATGTATCAATACGTGGGTTGGTCAAGAAATCTGGTGATTTTTCTATGGCCTTAAAAAAGCTCAAATCAAAATTTATGTTATGACCTACGATGCTCGATTTACCAATCAATTTTTGTAAGCGATGAATCGCCTCTTGTAATGTAATCCCTTCGCGCTGTACATCTTCTTCATGTATACCGGTAAGTTCACTCACATTGTGGGGGATGGGACGATCGGGTTTAATCAGACTACGCCATTCTTCAATGATGTTATCACCTTGAA
>JANWVL010000082.1 GCA_025056655.1 Candidatus Methylacidiphilales bacterium | reverse complement strand
GGATTGGGCGATACGAGATCGAAGATTTCCTCAATCCGTTTTTAACCGACTTATCAAATCCTTTCACAGCCAGACGAAACCTGAGCTTCTTCATTACACGAGCCGCTTCTATCGCCTTTGGTGCCAAAATCAATGGAAGCGCGAGCGTTTTGCTCCGAGTTTTCATTTGGATGACCACAATGTTGATCCGCGCTCTTGGTGTCGGTTTCCGATTTTGAATGGCGCGTTTGAGAGTGAGCTAGGAGAGATCCAAGCTCGCGGACAAAATATAAACGAAACGATTCATGCAGACGATCCTCGAGGAACTTGAGCAATTCGCCATCGATGTGATTCTGGAGCGGCGTTACGGAAAACGGGCGACACTCTTAAGAGCCTTGCTATATTTACTTTCGTTCCCCTACCGATGGGGTGTGGCCGCGCGTCTTTGGCTGTATCGAGAGCGGATTGCCAAAGTGCATCACCTCGGCGTTCAAGTCATCAGCGTCGGTAATCTAACGGTCGGTGGCACTGGAAAAACGCCCATCGTTGAAATGATAGCAAGACTACTAGCTCAAAAAGGCCGTAAGGTGGCAATTTTGAGCCGCGGTTACCGCAGTAAACCCGAACCAATAAGCAAGAGGCTCTCGCGACTGATGTTTCCTTGGATCCCAGCCTCTCCACCAAGGGTAGTCTCCGATGGGAAAACAATTTTTTTAGACTCTGAAAAAGCAGGGGACGAGCCATATATGTTGGCGCGCAATCTCAAGACAGTGCCTGTGCTTGTAGATAAAGACCGTGTCAAGTCGGGTCTGTATGCGATTGAGAAATTTGGAACGGAAATTTTAGTGCTCGATGATGGGTTGCAGTATCTCTCGCTTTTTGAGCGCACCAACGTCGTATTGGTGGATCGGGAGGCGCCATTTGGAAATGAATACGTCCTGCCGCGAGGCACCTTGCGCGAGCCTCATGAACAGATGAAGCGAGCAGATCTCATCATCGTTACAAAATGCGATGGAGGCGATACACAACCACTCCTTGCAAGACTGCGTTTACTCAATCCACACGCACCAATCATTCTCTGTCGCCATGCACCACGTTATCTACAAAATTTCTTTAGTGACGAGCGTTTGCCTTTGAGCGAATTGAGAAATGCGCATGTCGGAACGATCTCCGGCATCGCCCGTCCAGAGAGCTTCGAGAAAGGAGTGAAAAATTTGGGAGCGAAGATTATTTATTCTAAACAATTCGCCGATCATCATCGTTTCTCCGCTCAGGAAATCGAGCGAGTGATTCAACACACCCACGCACGCGGAGGCAAAATGGTCGTCACTACAGAAAAAGATGCGGTGCGTTTCCCGCCTCTAGGTAGCTCGCTCTTGCCCTTGTTTTTCCTTAGAGTCGAGATTGAAATCATTGAAGGTAAGGAAGCCTTCGAATCTTGGATGGAGCGACTCGTAAAAGGACATCAGCTTGAACTCGAGGAAATTGAGACCTTGTTGACTCATGTCTAATTCAATTGTTTTTGCACGACGAAACTTTTCACCTACAGGTGGAGCTGAACTTTATTTGACTCACCTTGCCGAAAGATTGAACAAATGCGGCTTTTCACTGGAGCTGCTCTGTGAGACTTGGAATGAAAAGGCAAAAGGACCTTTTGAAAAAATCACAGCCATTGCGAGTAAAAGTCCCAGGCAGTTTGCAGAAGCCCTTCAACAGTGGAAAAGAAGACACCCTCAGAAATTT
The DNA here is from genome assembly GCA_025056655.1 of Candidatus Methylacidiphilales bacterium. NCBI lineage: Bacteria > Pseudomonadati > Verrucomicrobiota > Methylacidiphilae > Methylacidiphilales > Methylacidiphilales bacterium. Next base: position 64,639 of record JANWVL010000082.1, on the reverse strand, counting down.
CTCTTTAGTTTGGAACGCGTTTACGAAGCCGACCTTTATCGAGCAGGTGATGGCCTACATGCAGCGTGGCTTCGACGGCGTGTGCAGTATTCACCAATTGTTGGGCGAATTCACAATTGGCTTAAATTGAAGAATTGGGAGATGTTAGGATTGGAAAAGAGGATGATTGAAGGGCAAGGGCTAAGACGCGTGATTGTGAATTCAAGAATGGTGAGGGATGAGTTTTTGGCAGCTGGTTATCCGATCGAGCGTATGACTTTGATTTATAACGGAGTGGATTTCAAACGATTTGCATCGGGCTCTCGAGATATGGCACGCGAGCGTCTGGGGTTGTCTGCAAACCAGCTGGTTGCCCTATTTGTGGGTGTGGGGCGCGAGCGTAAGGGGTATTATTATGCTAAGGAGGCTGTGAAACAGGCTGGCGGTTATAAATTTTTGGCCATCGAAAAACCTCCACCAATTTCGATGCCGGATGTTTATGCGGCAGCGGATGTTTTCATTTTTCCAACCTTGTATGATCCTTGTGCCAATGCGACGTTGGAGGCTTGGGCGGCAGGCTTACCTGTGGTCACAACGAAGTCAAACGGAGCCAGTGAGAGAATGCAGCATGGCCGCGAAGGCTTTATTTTAGAGAGATCCGATGATATCAACGGCATGGTCACAGCCTTAGATCAACTGCGAGATCCGGCAAAGCGTGCAATCATGGGAAAAGCTGCTCAAGATTTAGCTCGTCAGCATGATTTGACGGCACATGTCGAGGCCGTTGTTCAATGTATTCAGGCGGCTAAAAGTTGCTAAAATAATCATTGGGACGACAGGGATTCGAACCCTGAACCTAGAGCTTAAAAGGCTCCTGCTCTACCGTTGAGCTATCGTCCCGTGGGTAAACTAGCGCGACATTCATGGGTGTCAATGCCGGTTTATATCGCTTCGATGAAGGATTTATGATAGGAGACAATCATGGATCGCATTCCGCTTGAGGACAGCTATGTGGATATAGTTCGTAAGGCACTGGCTTATGCCCAACTCGCCTCGAGACTGGGAGATCAAGCCTTAGCGAGGGAGATGCAGATTCCTGTAGAAGTTTGGCGAGATCTAAAAAATGGTGTCTGGCATGAAAATTATGGCCCAAGGGCTGCTGAATATCTGGGTTTAAATGCTAGAGCCTTGGCTGAGATCGCTCAAAATAAGTGGCATCCGGGGGAGATATTTGTGCCTCATCTACATCAAGTGGTGACGCCATTCTCACCTACATCAGTTAATGCTTATATTTGTTGGCATCTTGATACGCTAGAGGCTTGCATCGTTGATACAGGAATGGATGCGGATCCGATTTTAGAGTTTATCAGTAGGCACAAGCTTTCGGTTAAAATGATTCTTCTGACCCATGGTGATGGAGATCATGTGTATGAGGTCGATCGGTTGATGGAAAAAACAGGAGCACCGAGTTTCATTCATGCACGTGAGCACATAGCTGGCACCCTTCCTGTAGAAGAAGGGGATTCGTTTAGTCTCGGCACATGGACTATAGAAGTGTTGGAAACACCAGGCCACTCACCTGGTGGAGTAACGTATCTTATACGCGGCGGTAGTCCTTGGGTTGCATTTACTGGCGATGCAATTATGGCTGGCACAATGGGTAAAGTGCGCGGAGATTTTGAGTCAGCTAGAAAGGTGCTCAGGAAAAAAATTTTATGTTTACCTGATGAGACAGTTCTTGCACCCGGGCATGGGCCGTTGACCACAGTCGGTGCCGAAAAAAGATATAATCCTTTCTTAGCTGACTAGAGACTGGCAATGTTAGTTGAAGGATGCTTATGGCTGACTATCAGAAGTGTTAAAATAGGATTCGGAATTTTGTTTATACTTTTCTATAATTGCTTTCTCAGAGGTATGTAAAGCTACGTCATCGCCGAGTAAGCTCGTATTCGATATTGCTTCTTGACTGAGTGGATCTATATGTGAAAAAACTTTATCCGGACCTGCGCTTTGTAGAACGATTTTGCCTTCTGGAGAATGGGTAAGTAAAAATGGAGTTCCCCATATATCTTTCCATGGTTCTTTTGCTCCCCAAAGACGGTTTTTGATAATTACACTTTCTTCAATGATTACGCGAAGTTCTTGGTTGTTAGGGATTTTGTTGAATGTAAGATAATGCTTTTCGATTTCTCTCATTATTGAATTTATGTCTTTTACAGTAATAATTTTATTAATCTTGTTGATAGCTGACCTAATACCAACACTGAACACTATACTGAAGTATATTACCAGACCGACTAAAAGTAGCGCAGGGATAAGTTTGAAATATCGCAGCATAGAAAAATCAAATTGAGCAAGCTAAACGTTTTTCTAATTCTTCATCGAGCAGATAACCTGTGAAGAAATCTTTAGTGACAATTTCAAGGAAAGTTTCCTTGTCAAAAACAAAACACTTTACTTTACCATTAGCTTTTACATCTGCTGTGGCAGGTATGTTTTTTAGGAGACTGATTTCTCCACAAAATTTTCCTGGTTCTAAAGTTGCTATATGTTTTTTGTTCTTATACACATCTAATTTACCTTCATAGAGTAAGTAAAAATTCTTGTTTTCTTGGCCTTCGTGAATCAAAATATCCTGATCGTTAAATTCTTGTAGCTTACAACGAGAAGTTAATGCCACGATAGCTTTAGGATTCCAATCTGAAAACAACTCTGTTCTTCTAAAGAAGCCTGCACGTTGGATTTTTTCTGCAACAGTTTGAGCTCCTAACCGACTTACAATCTCACGCTGAAAATCGTCTCGTTTGAGAATCAGACAATCTACAGGTGTCGTTGCAACCACAGAGGTTGTGCGTTTGACATTATTCAAAAGAGCAATTTCTCCAAAAATGTCTCCTCTAGAAAGGGTGGCTAATACCTTTTGTTGACCACTTTCTGTTTCTTTAATAACATTTACTTCACCAGCCCAAATTATAAACAACAAATCGCCATCGTCTCCTTCACGTATAAGGGTTTGCCCTTTTTTGACATGAATTAATTTAAAGTAAGGAATTAAATCTATAATGCGCTCTCTTGGCAAATCAGAAAATAAAATGTTCTCCTTCAAGAAAGATATAAGTTGCTCCTGATCAGGAACCTTACCTGATGCTTTGGCCTTTTTCCAACGGCCTTCTTTTGAGCTAAATCTCTTGAGGACCTCTTTGACTATGCCGAACCCAAATACCCAGAGTATATACAAAATTGGAATGAGTAATAATATAAATCCAATTATAACTATTCCGAACACTAAATAGAACCTAGGACCTAGTGTTTCTTCAATTAGAAAATTCGAAATAGCTTGGGCATATTGTGCCGCAACAAATTTGATTCCAAGATCTATAGTAAAGTAAAGCCATATAATTACATAAGTAGAATAAGCAATAAAATACTTTTCCTCCGATAATTCATCGTGCCATCGCAGTAAGTGTCCTAAGAATTTCGATTTAAGGTAATGTGAAGCGTGCTTAGGTATATCGTGATGTTTTCTGAAAAGCGCGTGGATAAGTTGCTGCATGGAAGTGGCACCGAAAGGTGAGCTCTCAATTAGCATTGCTATCCATACAGATAAATGCAGGGCACCAAAGTAACGGAAAGGGACAATAAATTCACCTTCAGGGGTCTCATAAGGGCGGAAAAGGTAACTTAACACCCATATAATAGATCCCCAAATTATTGGACCAAGAACCCCAACAAATGACGTTATAGATTCACAAATTCTCCCCCCCATAAAAGCGTCTTTTGTATCCACTTCTAGGTAGGGAATAATTCTAGCAAAACTAATTCTAAAACGATAGGGAACTCGATTCCAAAGCTTAAGATTGATGGCCATCAAAATTGAGCTCAAGCTAAGCCCTATAGAAACACCGATTGCAACAAAAATCCAAAAATACGCATCTTCACTCTTATCAAGTTCGTTAGGAATTATATAAAAAATCAGCGTTAAAGCCGAAATGATAGCGAGTATGAGGCTGAAAAGATATGAAGAAAGGCTAGGTCGGACAGTTTTATAATTCTCCTCTTTCCAAGGGTCAAATTCTTGAGTGAGGCTTTTGCAATTGTCAGCTTGAACTAAAAGTCCGTAATTTTGAGCTGTAAGGACTAAATCATAGAATTTACGGATAGAGGGCTTCTGAGGTCGCTGAAGCAGGCTATAGAGCACTTCGCCAAGATTTTTTTTGCCGTCGAACGTTAGCAATATCTCAAGATCATCATTGTCCAAATAAAGATATTTTAATGTCTTTATCTGCTTGATAAATACACCGTCTCTCTCTCTGACGATTTCAACATCAGCAGAGAGGCTTAAGACAAGATTATTATCAACAGCATTCACAGGGGTAACGAAATTCCTATATTCTATCGTGTCGAAAGGCGCAATAACAATTTATACACAATGGCAAACTCTTGCTTGTCTAAATAAAAAACACAAGCTATATTCTGTATTTCAATTCGACCCCATTGTGTAGTGGTTAGCACCCTGCCCTTTCAAGGCAGTCGCGCGGGTTCGAATCCCGCTGGGGTCGCTTAAATAAGCACAAGTATTGCGCATAAATTGTTTTATAGCTCTCAATGGACGCTGCCTTATCCGCTTTACGCATAGGAGCCGTCCCATATCTTAATGCACAACCTCTAATCACACGGATTCCAGCTGCAATTCAGCTTTTCTCTCCACGAGAACTTGTCGACCGACTTATCCGTTGGGAACTCGAGGTTGCATTGGTTCCCACTATTGCAGCGGCGCATATGCCCAACTTATGGTGGGTCCCAGAGATAGCCATCTTGTCCAAAGGCGCAGTCAAAAGCGTGATTGCGAATCATCGTTGTCCTCTCGATCAAGTAAAAACTTTAGCGGTTGACCATGACTCTCGCACTTCTGTCCTGCTGGCTCGCATTATTTTTGAAATCTTCCGCCGTCAACCGCTTTCCCTGCTTCCTGAGGGGGATCCATGCGCCGACGCTCAACTCTGGATCGGAGATCGTGCCTTGCGTTTCCGCGCTGAAAATCCCCAAGCTCCGCTTCTCGATCTCGGTGAAGCTTGGGATCAACATACCTCTCTTCCCTTTGTTTATGCAGCTTGGGCCGTCTCTCCACATGTTTCTCCAGATCACAGGAAACTCGTCGCCTCAATTCTAATCCAAGCAGCCAAAGAAGGGCTCGATCAGCGAGAGCTCCTGGCGCACAACGACCAAGAAAAAGAATATCTCCACAAACACATTCGCTACACCCTCGATCAAGAAGCCATCGAAGGCTGGCGTTACTTTTTGAAACTGGCTACCACCTTGCAGAATCAAACCTCCCCACCTACATTGAATTTTATATGAACCCTTCTACAACAAGCCTTCTAAGCCCGCCCCTACACGAGCCAGTCAACCAATCTTTTTTGAACCTCGTGAATACCTCCCAATCATCTAATCACACCTCCTCACTCACGCAAAAAATTCTTGCCGGCGATCGAATCACCATCGAAGAAGCTGCAGAGCTCTATCACTGGCCATTATCAGAACTGGGTCTTCTTGCTCATGCACGTAGACAACTAGCCAAAGCCGAGGCTTACAACGGACGTGGAAACTCTATCGTGACCTACATTGTGGACCGCAACATCAACTACACCAATGTCTGCAACGTCTATTGCAAATTCTGCGCCTTTTACCGCACCGAAAAAGACCCCGACCATTACGTCCTCACCCCGGATCAGATCTCAGAAAAGATCCGTGAACTCGAAGCTATCGGCGGCATTCAAATCTTACTTCAAGGAGGTCACCACCCTTCATTGACCCTGGACTACTACCTCACCATGCTCTCCACCATTCGACAGCGTCACCCGAATATTAACATCCACGGATTCTCGCCACCTGAAATTCATCACTTCTCACAAACATTTCGCCTTCCCACTCGAGAGATACTGCGCCTTTACAAAGAGGCAGGCTTAGGTTCCTTGCCCGGCGGTGGAGGAGAAATTCTCACAGATCGTGTTCGGCAACGTATCTCTCCTCTCAAATGCGATGCTGACACCTGGCTGCGAATCATGCGTGAAGCTCACGAAATCGGATTGCGCTCATCCGCGACCATGATGTTTGGACACGTCGAGACCCTTGAAGATCGCCTTGAGCACCTCCAACGGCTCCGCGATTTGCAAGACGACACCGGTGGTTTTACAGCTTTTATTTGCTGGACATTTCAGCCCGAAAATACCGTTCTCAAAGTCCCTCGAAAAGCCTCCGCACATGAATATCTCCGTATGCAAGCTCTGGCTCGAATTTTTCTCGATAACATTGAAAACATACAATCCTCCTGGGTCACACAAGGCCCCCAGATCGGACAAATCGCCCTCTTCTACGGTGCAAACGATTTTGGCTCGATCATGATGGAAGAAAATGTCGTCTCTGCAGCTGGCACCACATTTCGCATGACAATTGAGGAAATGGAACGTCTCATCGCCGAAGCAGGCTACACTCCACGACGCAGAGATAATGCCTACCGGCTCATCGACGCAGTCGTCTGATTTACACAGCCAGTCGCTCGACTACAGCCTTAGTATTGCCACACTCTATTTTCCTTCTACCTTCTGCTACCATGAGTTTACTGCAAAAAATCGACAACGACCTTAAGCAAGCCATGCGCCAAAAAGAGACCCACACACTTGAAGTGTTGCGCATGCTCAAGTCAGCCATCAAATATGATGCGATCCAAAAAAGCGGGGCAGACACTGTTCCCACTGATGCAGATGTGATTGCAGTGATACGTAAAGAAATTAAAAAACGTCACGATGCCATCACCAGCTACACCCAGGGTGGCCGCACCGACCTAGCTGATAAAGAACGCAAAGAGCTCGATATCCTCCAATCCTACTTGCCCCCGGCCTTATCCCATGAGGAGCTCGAGTCGCTCGTTCAAGAGACGATCCGAGCACTCGGTGCTACATCCAAAAAACAAATGGGCGAAGTCATGAAAGCCCTGCAAGCAAAGACCGAAGGGCGCGCTGATGGAAAAACTTTAGCCGCTCTTGTGCAAAAACACCTAACTTAATTTTCGCATGCAATCTGCGCCGCAAGCTCATTCTTTCACCCGGGAAGGAATTCTTTTTGTCGTCTCTGCTCCTTCCGGCACAGGGAAGAGCACGCTTTGTGACAACATGCGTCACACCCCCGATCTTTACTATTCTGTCTCCTGCACGACACGACCGCCGCGGCCGGGAGAGATACACGGAGAGGATTATTATTTTCTAAGCCAAGAAGAATTTCTCAAAAAAGTCGAAAACGGCGAAATGCTCGAGTATGCGCGCGTTCACAATCATTACTACGGCACGTTAAAAAAATACGTGCTCGATATTCTCGATCGTGGTGTTGATGTCCTACTCGATATCGATGTGCAAGGAGCTGCCTCAATTCGTAATAATCCAGATCCCAAAATTCGAAACGCGCTAGTCGATGTTTTTATCATGCCACCGACCCTTGCAGAGCTAGAGCGGCGGCTTCGCAAGCGCGGCACAGAGACTGAAGAAGAGATCCAACGCCGCCTTGAGACTGGACGATATGAAATGAGCCAGTGGCCTCTTTTTCGATACACCATCCTCAGTGGCTCAACAGAGGAAGATCTTCAAAAGTTTCGTGCTATAGTTCGTGCTGAACGTTATCTCAGCAAGCGTCTCACCCTTCACTTGACTCCATCATGAGCCGGATCGTATTGGGCATCACGGGGTCTATCGCCGCTTTTCGCGCTGCGGAGATTGCCAGTGCACTCACCAAGCAAGGGCATGCGGTGCAAGCTGTTTTTTCGCAGCAAGCTACTCGTTTTATTTCGCCACTCTCCTTAGCTTCTTTAACCCGCAACCCTGCCTACACTGATGAAGCAGAATGGGAGCTTCGCCCAATCCCCTTACATATAGAGATTGCGGATTGGGCCGATCTTATCGTCGTCGCTCCTGCTACGGCGCATCTCATCGCTCAATATGCTCATGGCTTTGCATCTGATCTTCTCACCTCAATTCTTCTAGCAACGCAAGCCCCCACTCTCTTGGCGCCGGCGATGAACGGCAAAATGTGGCTTCATCCAGCGACTCAGCAAAATGTGGAGCTTCTTCGCACTCGAGGCGTTCGTTTCATCGGACCGGATGAGGGTTTGCTGGCCTGTGGATACGAGGGTATAGGGCGACTTTGGCCTGTTGAGGGAATTTTAAGAAGTATCGAAGATATCCTCGCTTCAGGCTGAAATTTTATGTCTGCGAAACAGAAGCGCGCTCCGCTAGTGGGCATTATTATGGGCTCGATATCGGATTGGCCTACCATGCAACACGCAGCACAGACTTTGGAGCTTTTTGATATTCCTTATGAAAAACAAATTGTTTCCGCGCATCGCACTCCTCAAAAGTTGTATGCGTATGCAACTGCCGCAGCTTCTCGAGGCTTGAAAATTCTGATAGCTGGAGCCGGTGGAGCCGCTCATCTGCCGGGCATGACGGCTTCGCTCACGCCCTTGCCGGTGCTAGGTGTGCCTGTGGAGTCTCGTGCTTTGAAGGGGCTTGATTCTTTGTTGTCGATCGCTCAGATGCCAGCCGGGATTCCTGTTGCGACCTTTGCTATCGGCCAATCTGGCGCGATCAATGCAGCTCTCGCAGCCGTTGCTATACTGAGTCTAGAGAATCCAACGCTAGCAAAACGTCTTGCGGATTATCGAAAAAAGCAGACGGAGCGCGTCTTGAAGCAGAAGCTATGAGGAAACCTATTCTTCCTGGTGCTACGCTTGGATTAATAGGCGGTGGACAGCTCGGGCGAATGTTTGCGCTTCAAGCCCGTAGAATGGGTTACCGTGTGCACACTTTTGATCCTTCTTTGGATAGCCCCTCAGGGCAAATTTCAGATCGTGAGTTTATCGCACCGTTTGATGATGAGGAAGTATTAAGAGAATTTGCGGAATCGGTGGATTGCATCACCTACGAGTTTGAAAATATTCCGCTTTCCACATTGCAATACGTTCAGAAGCTGCGGCCATGCTATCCGGATCCGCGGATTCTCTACATCGCGCAAAATCGGGAACGCGAAAAGAACTTTCTTTCAAGCTCGGGATTTCCGACTGTGAATTATCGAATTGTCGAAAGTGAGGAGGCTCTTCGTGCAGCAGTTAAAGAAATCGGTCTTCCTGCAGTATTGAAAACTTGCGATTTTGGCTATGACGGTAAAGGACAACAAAAAATTACACGCGATTCAGACCTGGCGCGAATTTGGAGACAACATGGGACATCTCGCGGCATTGTTGAAGCTTGGGTAGAAAATGTGATTGAGTTTTCAACTGTTATCACACGGGTGCCGCACGAGCCTGTGGCCATCTTTCCGATAACTCGTAACCGACATTCCCGCCACATTTTGGATCTATCTGTCTATCCGTCGGGCTTGCCTTCTAGGATTGAAGAGGAAGCTCGGCTGATGGCTCGAGAGCTTGCTCAGAAGCTGGATTTAATTGGGCTAATCACAGTTGAGTTTTTTTTGACGCCTCGTGATGATATTCTTATCAACGAAATTGCGCCACGACCGCATAATTCTGGCCATTATACGTTTGATGCATGCGTGACGAGTCAGTTTGAGCAGCAGCTGCGTGCTGTTTGTGGCTTGCCACTAGGTTCGACCCAAGCTTTATGTGCTGCGGCGATTATGACTAATCTTCTCGGTGATCTGTGGCTCAAGGGCAGCTCTCCCAACTGGATCGATGTGCTTAAAATTCCGGGCTTGAAATTGCATCTTTACGGCAAGACTGAAGCTAGGCCTGGCCGCAAGATGGGGCATTATACGATTCTCGGAGACTCGTTGTCGGAGGTTATGAGGCGGGATGTTGAAGTGCGGCAGTTGCTTGGGATTGGGACAGGGGAGGTCTAGACTAGGCGGTGTTTGGCTAGGTCTTGTGCATCTATCAATCCGACGGGGCGATGTTGTGCATCGACTACGATGAGGTCATCGATATCGTGTTCGCGAAAGAGGGCAAGGACTTCGACGGCGAGTTTATCTACTGGGACAGTGATCGGGCGGCGTGTCATGACCTCTTTTAGAGTGCCTCTCTGGATGATACTGGGATCGCGAACGAAGGTGCGTGTGAAGTCGCCTTGCGTATAAATTCCTGTAACTCTACCGCGTGAATCGGTGACGATGACAGCACCAGTGCGTGCTTCGGCCATGGCTTTCATCGCGGTTGTGATCGGGGTTTTTTCATCCAGGATCGTCATTTTATCTCGGGAACGCATGACGTGGCGGATTTGTAGGAGTTGTTTTCCTAACGAGCCTGCTGGATGGTAACGGGCGAAGTCTTCGCGCTTGAATCCACGGGCTTCGAGGAGTGCCATGGCGAGTGCATCGCCAAGAGAGAGCATCGCTGCTGTGGAGGCTGTGGGAGCGAGGTTGAGGGGGCATGCCTCTTTTGAGACCTCACAGCGTAGGGTGATGTCGGCGTGTTTTCCCAGGGTCGAGTGTGTGGATCGTGTGATGGCGATAATCGGGGTAGAGAGATGTTTGAGCACAGGTAAAATGCGCACCAGCTCCTCGGTCTCGCCACTGTAGGAGAGGAGGAGGGCTACATCGCCTTCAGCTATGAGTCCGATGTCACCGTGCAAAGCATTTGTGGAGTCGAGGACGACGGCTGGAGAACCGGTAGAGGAGAGGGTGGCGGCTATTTTGTGGCCGATCAGGGCGGATTTGCCGACGCCTGTGACGATGATTTTGCCGCGTTGTTGGAGGCAGCGTAGGAGAAGCTGGACTGCGTCGTCGAATGAATGATTGAGCTGGCGTTTGAGTTGGCGGATCGCCTCGGACTCTAGAGTGAGGACGCGACGGGCTACTTTTAGGGATGCAGGAGTTTTGTTGGCTTTAGGTTTCGGCATGGTGATAGGCAGGAGTGGAGTTTATTTTTGGTTGATGACGAAATAAAGGCGAAAGGGGGCTGAATGGTTGCGTGGAGCTTTAGAAGGGTTGGCAGGGACTTCTAAAGGAAGGTGAGGCCTTCATTATCGGCTTTTAGTGGGAGCACAGAGCCTTTTAGACCTGCTTTTGAAGCGGCTCGAGCCATGGCTTGGGCGATGGCTTGGGGTTTTTCTAGCGTGATGGCCATGATCGTGGAGCCGGCTCCGGAGAGGTAGGCACCGAGGGCTCCGGCTGCTCGGGCTGCTTCGCAGACGGCTTGAAATCCCGGGATGAGTCGAGCGCGGTAGGGCTGGTGAAGGCGATCCTGGAATAGATCGCGAAGGGCGGGGTAGTTTCCCGTGGCGAATGCGGCGGTGATGAGGGCGGTGTGTTGAAGGTTTTCTACTGCATCTGCGATTGGGATTTTTCGTGGGAGGACGGAGCGGGCTTGGGTTGTGGAGAGTTCTGATTTGGGGATGTAGGCGATGAAGTGGAGTCGCGGGGAGACGGGAAAGTTGACGTAACGTTCGCGAGTTGCAGCGGCAAAGCCGCCGAAGAGAGCGGGGACAGCGTTGTCGGGGTGTCCTTCGAGTTGGATTACGAGCGAGAGGATTTGCTGGGCTAGGAGGGGTGAGTGGTGAAGGGTATTGAGTGCTGCAAGGAGGCCGAGACGGATGGTGACGGAGCTGCCTAGCCCACGGGCGATGGGGACTTCAGCTTTGATTTTGAGTGTGAAAGGTGTGGGTGGAATTTGGGTCTGCTTGAAGAAGGTTGTGGCGATGGAGTTGATGAACGGGGGGTGCGTGGGAGCAGTGTCGGTAAGGCTTACGGTTAGGGTGTTGTAGAGTTTGAGTGCTATGCCTAGGGTGTCGAAGCCGGGGCCGATGTTGGCAGTGGTAGCAGGGACGCGAACGGTGACGGTGGCTGATGGAGAAGCCTTTTTGGGCGCTGAAGGCATGGGGTTTGGGACTTTAGGTCTGTGTTAGAGGCCTAAAGTTTGGATGAATTCTGCGATACGTTTGACGCCGGTTTCGATGTTTTCGATGGATGTGGCGTAGGAGAGGCGGATTGTCTGGTCGTTGCCGAAGGCGATGCCGGGGACGACAGCGACTTTTTGGCGATCGAGTAGGCGCTCGGCAAAATCGGTAGAAGTGAGTTTGGTTTTGGAAATATCAACGAGGATGTAGAATGCGCCTTGTGGTCTGACGTAGGAGAGGTGCGGGATGGTGTCGAGGAGTGCCATCATTTTTTTGCGGCGTGCATCGTATTCTTGCAGCATGGCGGTGACGCAGTCTTGTGGCCCTTTGTAAGCGACGAGTGCGCCTTTTTGGGCGAAGGAAGTGACGTTTGAGGTTGAATGGCTTTGGATGGATTCGATCGCTTTGGCTGCCCATTCGGGAGCGGCGACGTAGCCGATGCGCCAGCCTGTCATGGCGTAGGGCTTGCTGAAGCCGTTGACGGTGAAGGTGGAGTTGTAGATTTCTGGGGAGAGGCTTGCTGTGGAGGTGTGTTTATGATTGTCGTAGACGAGTTTTTCGTAGATTTCATCGGAGAGGATGAGGATGTCTTCTGAGAGGGCGACTTCGGCTAGGGCTTTGAGTTCTTCTGCGGTGTAGAGGGTGCCGGTGGGGTTGCCGGGGGAGTTGAGAATGATCATTCGGGTGGCAGGGGACATGGCTTCTTCGAATTGGGCTGGGGTGATTTTGTAGCCGTTTTCGGCGGAGGTCTGGACGAAGATGGGGGTGCCGCCGGCGAGCTTGACCATTTCTGGATAGGAGAGCCAGTAGGGCGCTGGGATGATGACTTCGTCGCCTGGCTCTACTGTGGCGAGGATGACGTTGAGGCAGGCGTGTTTTGCGCCGTTGGTGACGATGATTTGGGTGGGTTTGTAGTCGAGGTTATTATCGGTTTTGAGTTTTTCGGCAATTGCTTGGCGGAGTTCAGGGATGCCGGCTGCGGGGGTGTATTTTGTGAAGCCTGCGTCTAGGGAGCCCATGGCAGCAGCTTTGATGTGCTCTGGAGTGTCGAAATCGGGTTCGCCAGCTCCGAAGCCGATGACGTCGATGCCTTCGGCTTTCAAGGCTTTGGCTTTGCTGTCGATGGTGAGGGTTAGGGAGGGGGTGAGGCCGGTGACACGTGAGGCGAGGTTGCTAGTCATGTTGTTATTAGGGTGGTTATGGGTTGACGTTGCCGATTTTTGTGGGGCTTGTAAATGATAATGCGATGGGGGTGTGGGGAAGAGTTGTTACCAAATTTTCCAGGGTGCTTTGTTTTGTTCCCAGAGGTTGTTGAGGTGTTGCATTTCTTGGTAAGTGTCCATGGGTTGCCACCAGCCTTCGTGTTTGTAGGCGTTGAGTTGGCCGTCTCGGACGAGTTGGAGCATGGGTTGTTGCTCGAGCATGACGGTGGGATCGTCTGGGAGGTAGTTGAACATGGTGTATTCGCAGACCATGTAGCCGCCGTTGACGTAGGCGGTTTCCATTTGGGGTTTTTCGTGGAAGGTATATACGGTGCCGGTTTGTTCGATTTTGAGTGAGCCGAATCGTCCGGCTGGGTGCACGGCGGAGAGGGTGCAGGTTTTTTGAGCTTGTCGGTGGGAGCGGATGAGGGCGTGGATGTCTATGTTTGAAAGGCCGTCGCCGTATGTGAGCATGAAGGGCTGGCCTTCTGGGATGTAACGTTGGATGCGTTTGATGCGGGCGGCTGTCATGGTGTCGATGCCTGTGTCGGCGAGGGTGACTATCCAGTCTTGTTCGTTGTGTTGGTTGTGGAATTGGTAGCGTGGGGTGGGGCCGAGGTTGAGGGTGACGTCGCAGGTGTTCCAGTGGTAGTTGCGGAAGTAGTCTTTGATCATTTCGCCTTTGTAGCCGAGGCAGAGGATGAATTCTCTGTAGCCGAAATGGGCGTAGTATTTCATGATGTGCCAGAGGATGGGTTGGCCTCCGATGGGGACCATGGGTTTGGGGCGATATTCTGTCTCTTCACGAAGGCGTGTGCCTTTTCCGCCGCAGAGGATGACGACTTTCATAGGGGGGTGAGGTGAGGGTGGGGAGTTAGCGTTGATCAATTGGGACAAATGTGCGGCCATAAGGGCGGCCGGTGTATTCGCTCAAGGGGCGGAAGAGGCGGTTGTTGGCGTATTGCTCGAGGATGTGTGCAGTCCATCCTGCGGTGCGTGCGATAGCGAAAATCGGGGTGAAGAGGTCGGTGGGGATGCCGAGTGAGTAGTAGACTGTGGCGGAGTAGAAATCGACGTTTGCGTTGAGGTTTTTCTTTTCTTTCATGATTTGTGCGATGCGCTCTGACATTTGTATCCACTTGGGTTCACCGAGTTTTTTGCAGAGCTCGGTCGCCATGGCTTTGAGGTGAGGTGCTCGTGGGTCGAGGACTTTGTAGACGCGATGGCCGATGCCCATGATTTTTTTCTTTTGTGCGAGGGCGTTTTCGATCCATAGGTCAACGTTTTCCAAGGTGCCAATTTCTTTGAGCATGTGGATTACGCCTTCATTGGCTCCGCCATGGAGAGGGCCTTTGAGTGCGCCGATGGCTGCGGATACGGCAGAATAGATGTCGGAGAGGGTGGAGGCAACGACGCGAGCTGTGAAAGTGGAGGCGTTGAATCCGTGTTCTGCATGGAGAACATAGGCTACATCGAGCGTGCGAGCTGCTTCAGCGGAGGGCGTCTCGCCTGTGAGGAGGTAAAGGAAATGGGCAGCTTCGCCGAGATCCTTTCGGATAGGGGGGAGGGGAAGACCTTGACGAGCTCGGTGGAAGTATGCAGCGATGATGCCGACTTGAGCGACGAGCTTGATGGCATGGGCTCGGTTGGCGTCCATATCGAGGTCGTATCGCTGGGTGTCGTAACAGCCGAGCATGGAGACTGCTGTTCGCATGACGTCTATGGGGGCGGCGTTTCGAGGGGCTGAGGTGATGTAGTCGATGATGCCTTGGGGGAGTTCGCGTTCGGCACGTAGAGCGGTAGTGAGTTTTTCGAGCTCGTGGCGAGTGGGCAGGGATTCGTTCCATAGTAGGTAGACTACTTCTTCGTATGTGGCTTTGCCTGCGAGCTCGTTGATATCGTATCCACAGTAGTGGAGGATGCCTTGTTCGCCTTGCACGTCGCCGATGGAAGTTTCAGCTGCGATGACGCCTTCGAGTCCGCGGGATTTTGTGGTCATAGTTGAGGTGGGTTGGTGGATTGGATTGTAAATAAGATATGGAGAGTTTTTGGGCGATAGTTTTCCTTAGAGAAGGAGTTTTTGTCTACCACAAAAGAATTGCTTTGAGGTGGATTTTCTGTAGAGAGGGTGGAGAGTAGCAGGGAGACTACCCTGTGCTGATCACGGGCCGTAGCGCAGCCTGGTAGCGCACTTGCTTGGGGTGCAAGGGGTCGCGAGTTCAAATCTCGCCGGTCCGATGGGTTTTAGGGGAGGATTTTTAGGGATTGCTGAGGCGCAATGGGGGCGTGTGTGATGGAAAGATCAGTAAGTGAGGTTTAGTAGAGCCGAACGATGAGATTGTAAATTTCCGTCGCGTCGAGGAACCCACGGAAGTAGTCTTCACCGAAGCCGCGAGAGGCAATCCAGGAGGGGCGAGAGGTGATTTCAGCTTCGTCGGAGTAGTGGATGGCGGGTTGTGGGGTGAGTAGGGCGAGGTCGTTGGGGGATTGAATGCGTAAATAGAGGTCTTGAAGGGTTGTGGCAGGGGAAGAGGGATGAGGTGAGGAAAGTTTGCCGCCTGGCCCTGAGAGCCAGTCGTAAGTGATATCTTCTGTAGGGGGAGTTGATTCGATGAGTTGACTGCGTCGGACGTCGAGAGAACCTAGGCTGAAATTACTGGTGCATAAGATGAGAGATTTTCTGCCGGCGTAGGCGATAGCGACTCGTATGGCTTCATCGAGTGCGGCGATTTCGTTGAGAGCGAGCTGAGTCAAGTTACGGCGCGAGGCATTTTCAATCAGACCATGATCTATAACCAGGAAGTAACCCCCAAGATGAAGATCCATGAGCTCGATGGCGCGTCGGGTAAGGTCTGCTAGGCTAGGCTGGTCCATAGTGCCTTGTGTCAAGCTTGAGTAGATGAATGCGTGATCAGCAAAAAGTCCAAATACGCGGCGCTGTGGCCAGCGCGGGATGGCCTCGAGGGCTTTTCGAGTCATCACGATCTCGTATCCGCGTTTATCGGCCTCTGAGATGAGGTCTCTTCGATCGAGGCGGCCGTAAGGATTTTTAACGCTTGCTGGGGTGAAATAAGCTTTGCCTCCTCCGAGGATGATGTCGATGTTGGAAGTGTCAATCAATTCAGCGGCAGCTTGATATGCGCTTTCGGGGTCCTTAGATTTGGTGCTGTAGAAAGCGGTAGGAGTGTTTGCGGTGAGTTCATTTGTGGTGACAAGCCCGGTGAGACGTCCGGCGCGTTGGGCTGCATAGATAAGCGTGTCGAGGCGACGACCAAGAGAGTTGTAGCCGACGATGGAATTGGGGCTAAGTTCTCCGGATGCTAATGCAGTAGCCGAAGCTGCATCATCCGCGACGTTTTCATTTAATCCACGCGTAGTGAGCAAAGCGACTTGATGTAAGCGATCCATGTGTAGGGATTGGCCTTTCTTTGCAGCCTGTAGGCGTGCGCGATTGATAAGGGAAATGTCGTAGCCGTTTGCAATAAATAGAATGATTCCGTGCGTTTTAGGTGCTACATAAAAGCGCATGTAAAGTGACCCGATCGCTACGAATATCGCAAAGACCAGGGCGACTAGTAAAAAACGGACTGAAGTTTTCATCGCCGAAGTTAATTACGGCTCCATTCGAGCATTCGGAGGAGGGGAATACGGGCTTTTTCCTGAATTTCAGGTGGGATATTCACTTCATTACATTCCTCAATCAGAGTGCGGTGAAGTTTTTCTAAAGTGATCATCTTCATATAGCGGCAGTCCGCGCACGCGCAGCGCTCTGTGGGAGCTGGGATAAAGGTTTTATTTGGGATCTCTCTGCGTAGGCGGTGCAACATTCCTGACTCAGTCGCAATGATAAACACTTGAGCGGGATGCTCGCGGCAGTAGTGCACCATTTTTTCGGTCGAACACACCTCATCAGCCAACATTCTAACTGCCCTCATACATTCCGGATGTGCCACAATAGGTGCGTCTGGATAGGCAGCTTTGATTTCTAACAGTCGATCGTGTGTAAATTCGACGTGCACGTAGCAATTTCCCTCCCACAGCCGCATGGGTCTTCCCGTTTTTTCCATCACCCATGCTCCTAAATTTTGATCGGGCACAAAAAGGATCTCTCGATCTGCCGGAACACGGTTTACGATTGTGACAGCGTTTCCGGAAGTGCATATCACATCGCTAAGTGCTTTTACCGCGGCGGTGCAATTTATGTAAGCCACGGTATAGAGTCCTGGATTTTTTCTTTGATACTCTGCAAGAGCCTCTGCAGGGCATGAGTCTGAAAGTGAACATCCTGCCTGTGGGTCGGGGATAAATACCCTTCGAGTCGGATTCACGATCTTCGCGGTTTCGGCCATGAAATGCACCCCACAAAAAATAATCCGCTCTGCTTCGGTAGCCTGCGCTTGATAAGAAAGTCCTAAGGAGTCTCCCACAAAATCTGCTATCTCTTGTATCTCTCGCGCTTGGTAGTTATGAGCCAAAATAACCGCACGTTTTGCCCGTTTCAGCTCTAATATCTCTTGTTGCAGTGGAGATAGCGACATACAAAAGTCCATAATAAGAAATTTTCATCGCCTCACAAGTAGGAGTCGAAAACCAAGGCTCAATGCCGTAAGGCGCCTATTTGACAAACGTTCTACTGGGATTAAACTTAAGGCCGTTTAACCCCCAAAAAATATGGCCTACAAATATCCCAACCGTCAGGATGAACTCCTCGCTAAAGTCAAAGGAAAAACTGGAAAAATCTCTGATAAAACCCACGAAGAGCACATGAAGCTCTATACGGGCTATGTGAATAAAACGAATGCCATCCTAGAAGAGCTGGAAAAAATAGGTGCTCCTGATCCGACTAATCCAGCCATGGCAAATCAAATCTTTTCCACTCTTCGCAGCCTCAAAGTAGATTTCACCTTTGCCTACGGGGGTCTGATCAATCACGAGATCTATTTCGATATCCTCGGCGGCGACGGCAAACCCTCGGGCAAAATTCTAGAACTCATAAATGAATCCTTTGGCTCCTTCGATAATTACAAAAAAGACCTTAAAGCTACTGGGATAGCAGCGCGCGGCTGGGTCTGGACAGGCCTTGATCACACAAGCGGCCGTCTTTTTAACTACATTGGCGATGCACAAAACACTTTTCCAGTCTGGGGCGTCACCCCATTGCTTGCGCTGGATGTCTATGAGCACGCCTACTATGCAGATTTCTATACTGCGCGAGCGGCTTACATTGACGAATTCATCAACTACATAGACTGGGCTGCAGTCGAGCGACGTCTTCCTCGCATGGCATAGTGCTTGAGCAGAGCCAGTGTTTAAGGAGACGATTTAGCTCACAAACATTTTGGATTCGGATTTCACGGCAGCATTCTTTTCTCGCCGCATGTTCTACCCTTGCTAGGGTGTCGGCATGTCTGTTCGTGAAAACTTAGACGCAATCACATGTGCCTGTGCTCAGAGCCAAGGTTTCGACGTTCTCATTCTCTCGGTAGCGAACTCAGCGCAAGCGGCATTTTGGAGAGCAAGGCTGGCTGAGACCTTGAGTGCTATTGGGCACGCATGGGCAACGCTCTATGTGGTGCACGAGGATTGGCCTGGCGGCGCAGGAAACGGTCTGGGCACTCTTTATGCTTGGCAGAAAGCCAATGAACAAGCTTTGGCCTCGGGACATCCGAGTCTTATGGAGCGCCTCTGCCGTGGAGAATCGGTCGCACTTTATCACACGGCTGGCAAAGGCACACGCCTAGCACCCTTGCCTGGAAGCGAGGAAAATAATAAGCCTGCAGTTAAGCTGCCTGTGCCGATTCCAAGCGGTTCCGGGGTATTTGCTTACACGCTACTTGAAGCGGTCATCAAGCAGACTGTGCTCTTTGCTCCTGTGCGAAAGGGTCGCTTGTCGGTGTTTTGGGGCGATCAGATTTTTATTCCTTCACGCGGGCTCCAAAATCTTTCCTCTTATGCCGTCGATATTATCGGACAGGTGCTTTCACCGCCCATAGATCGTGCGCTTTGGGAAGCGCGCAACCTTTCCGCATACGGTCTTCTTGCGATCGACTCAGCCTCGCAATCAGCACAACAACTTGAAAAAATCGACTTTGCAACGATGCGTTCGTTGGTTGAGAAAGACGCAATTCACATCTCGGGTGGCATGGCGGTCAGTCTAGGTTCCTTTGGGCTTTCAGCAGAATTTCTGGCTCTCCTTCTTGAGGAATTTCAAACCGAACTACAAAGGCAATCCACGAAGATGGACGCGGATCCGCATTTTTGGATGCCGCTTACGCTCGATTTGCAGACGTATCAAGAAATCATGGCTAAAAAAGGATTGCCGTTTTCGGCTGCAGAGGCTCATTGGCAAAGGATTCAGCGTCTTATTCCTAGACTTTCATCGCGAGCGCGCGTTGGCGTTCAAGATGTGGGTCAGGAGACTCTTTGGTGGGATTTTGGCACCGTGTCGAAGTATTTCGAGAATTGTCTCAAGCTAGTAGGCGAGGGGAGTGAGTCGGAAGCGATGCGGCAGTTTTTTGAAGTCGGTCAGGCTTATGATCCGGCTACTCAGACTTTAATGATCGAATCTTCCGCGCCTATCGAAAGAGTTCGGCGTTCGGTGTTGTTTCGGACACAGACGGATGGCTATTCTACAGTTGAGGATTCGGTTGTGATCGGCAGTCGGTTAACAGCCAGCCGTCTGAGTCGGAATTTGGTTTATCAGGCGGAGATCAACGGCGCTCTCGATGCGGAAGAGGTGGTTTCTGGGGCACGGGATGCTGAAGGCAAGGCGATCCAGTTATATACGACGTTACGAAACAATGGGCAGCTGGACTGGTTTCGGCGACTTCCGAAGAATACGGTTAGTTATGATGAGCTGTATCAGATTAACGATCGTCGTGCTTTTTCGGGGTTGGGTGTGAGTTAGCTTCAAATGTATGCGTTGTCTGCCTAGGCTTTGGGTATGGGCTCAGTGAGAAGCTGAACGAATTGGGCTGCGGCTTGTTTCCAATCCCACTCTTTGCGGATCCGCTCAGATTGAGCAAGACGGGCTGATTCGTGGGGGGGGTTGTGTAAAGTCTCTACGATGGCATGAGCCCAGGAGGACGGGTCGTCGGTAGAAATCGCTTGGCCGAGGCGGCAACGACGAAGTAGTTCAGCTGGGCCACCGATTGTTGAGCAGATGACTGGGAGGCCCGAAGCCAGCGCTTCGAGGACTACGTTGCCGAAGGTGTCGGTTGTGCTTGGGAAGAGGAAAAGGTCGGATGAAGCGTAAGCTGTGGCGAGTGTTTCGCCGATGAGCGGACCGGTGAAAAGAGCGGAGGGGATCAGTTTTTGTAATTCAGCGCGGTAAGGGCCGTCTCCGACGAATGCTAGGGTTGCTGTTGGGATAAGGGTTTGCACGATTGGCCACACAGAGGCCAGGAAGGCGAGATTTTTTTCTTTGGATATGCGGCCGACGTAGAGGACGACGGGGTTGGTGGCTCCGTAGGACTTCCAAAAGTCTGCGTTGCGTTTCTGAAAGTGGAAGAGGTGGGTGTCGATGCCGCGCGGTAGTATGGAAATTTTGTGGGATGGGATACTGCGTTTTTCCCAAGCTTGGCGATAGGCTTCGGTGTTGACATAGAGGCGATCAGCTTGGCCATAGAACCATTGCATGTAAGACCAGGTGAGCGATTCCATCATTTGGTCGTCGCTGAGATAGAGTGCATATTGTGGGAAATCTGTGTGATAGACCATATGCAGAGGCAGTCCGAGAAGTCGTGCGGCAAGGAGACCAACGAGGCCGACGGGGCCAGGTGTGCTGACGATGATTTCGGTGAATTGTTGGGTGTAAATCGTGTCTAGGATGTCCAGGAGGGGTGGGAAGCTGACACGCTGCAGTTCATATTCAGGCACAGGGAACTCTCCGAGAGGGGGGAAATTGCGGATCGGGAGGTTTTGGATGGAGATGTGGGCGTGGCAAGAGATAATTTCAATTGGATGACCGAGGTCGTGGATTGCGGCAGTGAGTGCTCGGATGGTGCGTGTGACGCCGTTTACGTCTTCGAGTGTGTCGGTGAACCATGCGGTTTTATGTCGCTTTAGCGTTTCTGGGGTTTGGGTTAGAAAAGTTTTGGATACTTGTTGGAGAAAGGGGCGATCGGGACAGAATTGGCGAAATGCAACGAGGTAAGGGGCGATGCTGGCTAAGACTGGAAGGAAACCGGAGAGGGGCTGGAGAGCATCGAACCATCGGCCTTCTCGTATGCGGTCGAAGATTTGGATGGCAAAGCGATAGATCAGAGTGTTGGCGAGGTAAGAAGCCATGCGGAAGGTGCGGCGGCTTTCGGTGGCTTCTTCGCGGATAGCTTTTTCGAGGGCGGCATGGGTTTCAGGAGAGGAGAAGAAGGTGGCGAGGTCTTGTGTGAGGGAAGCGGAGTTTGGGTTGATCCAGTCGAGAATGGCTCCGGAGCGAATTGCTTCGGTGGCGAATGTGAGTTTTTCTGAAAAGGAGAAGTTTGTGGGATTTTTTCCGGAAAGGAAACGATCGACGATGCGAGTGAGGAGTTGAGTGGCTTTAGGTGCTTGTTTGGTGAGTTTGGTGCGGGCGTAGCCGAGGATGGTGTTGTAAACGTTGTTTGCAAGGCGGAGTGGATCGCCGCGCGAACCGTGGTTTTGTGTGCGCCGTTCTTGGATGGCTTGGAAAAATTCTTGTAGGGTGCGTGCTTGTGGGGCTTCGGTAAAGGCAGCAGCGACGGCTAGGCCTCCGTGGTCATCTGATCCTGCGGTGAAACTTTTGAGGTGAGGATGCGGGTGTGTGGGGGTGAGGTTATGGCGATTTGCGAGTTCTTCGATTTTTTCTGGCGTGAGGCTTAGTAGGCAGAGGGTGGCGATTTCTTGGGTGAGGGGTTCGCGGTTGCCATTGATTGATTCGAAGGTGGAGAAGAGGAGGATGAGTTTTTCAAAATGTTCGATCGTGAATTTTTGGTTGAGAGAGATGAGAGGGTGTGTGACGGCGTGAGGGATGTGGTGGAGGCGGAGGTATGCGGAAAGTTCATAGATGTTTTCGCGGAGGGCGTTGATTTCTTCGTGTTGGGAGATGTTGATATTCCAAACGAGGAGGTGAATTTTGCATCCATCGGGGAAGTAGGTGGTGACTTCTTCGCTGATGAAGGTGTCCTCTGGATGCTTTGCTAATAGCTCGAGACAGCCGTCTATGCGGTGATGGTCTGTGATGGTCTTGTAGGTCATGCCTGCGGCGTGGAGCTTTTGATAAAGCACTTCTGCCGGGCTGTAGCTTTGGGGGAGGCCAAGTCGGCGTAGGATCCATTCGCTTGGCCGATCGGAATAGAGTGAGTGAAGGTGGAGGTCGATTTTCACCATAGGCGGGCCGACGGCCTACGGTGGGATTATTTGCCGAGGGTCTCTAGGGCTTGCAAGACATCTTGTGCGTGGCGGGAGGTCTGTGGGTGGAGGTCGCGCCAGACTACTTTGCCGTTGCGGATGAGAAATGATTGTCGTGCGGCGAATCCAAGAGTTGTGGGGACTCCAAAGGCTTTGGTGATTTGTCCTTTTTCGTCTGCGAGGAGTGGGAAGGGGAGGTTGTGTTGGGTTTTGAATTTTTTTTGGCTTTGGGGGGAGTCGCAGCTTACGCCGATGATTTTGAGGTTGAGATGGAGGAGGGTTTGGTATTGATCTCTCAGGCTGCAGGCTTGTGCGGTGCAGCCGGGGGTGTTGGCTTTGGGGTAGAAAAAGACGAGTGTGGTGCCGGTGCGAAGGGTCTCGTTGAGGGGGAAGGGTTTGCCGTCTTGATCTATGGCCTCGACTTCTGGCACGGTAGAGCCGATGTCTAGAGGCTTTGCCTGGGAGAAGGAGAAGAGTGAAAGTAGCGACATGGCTAGGATGGAGGTTAGGCGCATGTTGAAATGTTAGTCTAAAAAATAGGCAGGTGCAAATTGGTAGGTTATTTTTGAAGTCTGGCGCGGAGAGCCATGGCGCGTTGTTGTTCTTTTGGGATGAGGATGGGATCTGTTTTTTCAGTGTGATCGCGAAGTAGGATAGAGACGATTTTTTGGGTGGCGTGGGGTTGGGCTAGCTGGAGTGCGGCGCGGCGCATGGATTGGAGGCGTGTGGGGTGATTGAGAAGGGATTCGATTTTGTAGGGTAGGGTGGTGAGGGTGTTGCATTTTATGGCGGCACCTTTTTCGAGGAGGTGGTCGCTGTTGCGTTCTTCTTGTCCGGGGATGGGAGAGGTGATGACCATGGGGAGGCCGGTTGAAAGGGCTTCGGAGATGGTGAGGCCGCCGGGTTTGCCGATGTAGAGGTCGGCGACGCGCATCCAGGTGTGCATTTGTTGGGTGTAGCCGAGTGGGGTGATGTGTAAGTGGGAAGGGAATGGATTGCGTTCTATGGTTTGGAGAATGGATTGTAGGAGGCTTTCGTTTTTGCCACAGATTACGACAATTTGAGCGGGAATTGTGAGGTCTCTGAGTGTTTCTAGGATAGCTTGTGCTGGGGTGACTCCGAGGGCGCCTGCGGAGAGGAGTAAGGTGGGGAGGTGAGGCTTGAGGCCGACGCTTTGGCGGAGTGCGGGGCGTTCTTCGATGGGGCATGGTCTAAATTCGGGATGGATGGGGATGCCTGTGACGGCAATTCGTTCGGGGGGTAGGCCTAGTTTTGATAGGTGGATTTTTGTTTCTTCTAGCGCTACGAAGTATCTGTGGAAGGTTTTGGTGAGCCACATGGCGTGGAAGTCGAAATCGGTGACGGTGATCGATAGGCGTGCGGAGATGCGTTGTTTTTCTATGAGGTGAGAGATGATTTCAGCTGGGAGGAAGTGTGTGCAGATGGTGGTGTGAGGGGAGAAGTCTTCGATGAATTCGATGAGGGGGCCGAGGTTTAGGCGATCGAGCATGAAACGCATGCGGTCGGTCTTCCAAGGTTCGTCGCTTTGTTTATACCACCAACCGAGGAGTGTGGGGGCGTTTTCGACGAGTTGGGTGTAGAGGCGGGAGTAGAAATCGCGGAAGATTTTGTTGGTGAAACGGAGGGCGTCGACGTGAGCGACCTCAGCTACGGTGGGGCGTTGCTTGAATGCTCTTTCGAGGGCTTCAGCGGCGCGGACATGACCTGTGCCTGCGCTGGCAGAGAGGATTAAGACGCGTTGGTGGCGCATGGGAGTGGTTACCAGAAATGCGTTTTTCCGGAGAGGATGACGTAGAGTCCTAGGGTGAAGTTGGTGGTGGCATGAGCGAGGATAACTGCGGTCAGGTTTTTTGTGAAGATATACCAGGCACCGAAGATTACTCCAGCGAGTAGGGCGACGTGCCATTCGGAGCCGTGGGTTAATGCGAAGAGTGCAGTAGTCGTCCAGAATGAGAAGTGGGTGTAAGTGCCGATGGGGACATTTTGAAAATCGGATTTGATGAGGTATCGTTGGAGGAATCCGCGGATGAAAAGTTCTTCCATTAGAGGAACGGTGAAGGATGCACCGATTAGGCGGATTGTGAGTAGGGAAATAACGAGTAGTTGATTTTTGAAATGTGCTGAGGGGTTGTAGGCGGTGGTGAGCTGGTCTGCAGGAATGAGGTGCTCGTAGGGAAGGATCCAGGCGATGAGGCAAAGGAGTCCGACGGCTATTGAGCCGAGGGTTATTTTGAGATTGAGTCGCGAGATGGGGTAAGTTTTCCAGAAGACGAGAAGCGCCCAGGACACGAGTATTGTTTTGAGGGGGTAGGTGATGTAGATGGCTAGGGGATGAAGGTTGTGAAGGAGTCCGCAGGTGGCAAAAAGGAGGTAAGGGAAAACAAGGGGGAAAGCGGGGTGAGAACGTAGGGCTTGGAAGTTCATGAGGATAGGAGAAGTTCAGCTAGGCGCCAGTCGTCTGGGGTGGTGATTTTGAGGTTGCAACGGTCGTGTGATACGATTTGAACGGGATGGCCTAGAAGCTCGACAGCAGCGGTGTCGTCGGTGACGTGGAGGTTGTTTCTATGGACGAAGTCGTAGGCTTTTTCTATGAGGGGGCGATAAAAAATTTGTGGGGTCTGGACAGCCCAGATGCGGGAACGGTCTAGGGTGCGATGGATAGTGATGGGGGGTTGGTCGGGGTTAATTTCCTTGAGTGTGTCGCGACTAGGATGGCCGCAGACTGCGGCTCCACAGGTGATGGCGGCTTGGAGGACTTTTTGGACGAGGTTTTCGTCGATGAAAGGGCGTGCGGCGTCGTGGATGAGAACGTAGGGATAGTCTGGTGGGAGGGCAGTTATGCCGAGACGCACGGAATCTTGGCGTTCTGCCCCGCCGTGGGTAAGAAGGATTGGGGTGGGGGATTGAATTGTGGAGAGGATTGAGTGGATGGTGTTTTGGGTTTCTGGGCGTATGACTACAACTATGGAGGTGATCGAGGGGCATTGGGTAACGGCTTTGAGAGTGTGGGAAAGGAGGGGTTCACCGGCTATGGGGGTGAGGAGCTTATCGAAGCCCATGCGTTTGGAGGAGCCGGCAGCAACGATGACTGCGCCGAGGGGTGTTGTGGATGAGGAAGACATTTTAGCGGCGTGTTTTTTTTCGGGGGTCGCGTTCGGGGAGGCGAGCGGGGGGAGTCTCAGAGCGTCCTGATTCGTCCGAGTAAAAGAGGATGCCTTTTCGACGTAGGTTGGCGACGAAGGCTGCGAGGTCGTTGGCTAGGGATTCGTCGTAGATGAGTTTGGAGAGGGCTCCTTTTTGTTGGCGGGCGTCACGGATGAGGGATTGGGCTTCTTGGATAGTTTTGTCGGTGTTGGCGAGGAGTGATTTTAAGTGGGCGAAAGATTCTCGGAGATCTTTGGTAGATTGCTCTGTGAGGATAGAGGTGTCGAGTTTTGTGGTGATGGAGTCGAGGCGCTTGGCGATGTCGTTTAGACGTTCGATAAGGGGTTTTGCTGCGTTAGTCAGGTCGGATAGATCGGAGGTGCGGCCTCCGCTTATGATGGTGTCGCCGTCACGGATGAAATCGACTTCTTCACCTTCGGGAACGGGTTGTGGCTGGACGTCGACGAAGCGGTCTCCGAGCATGCCCATGCTTCCGATGAGGAATTTTGCGTTGCGGCGAATTTTTACGTCTTTGCGGATTCGCATGATTACTTGTATGGCTGCGCCATCTTTGATTGGTTGTGGGGTGTTGAGGACTCTGCCTATGAGTGCGCCGGCCATCATGACTTGGGATCCTTTTAGGAGGCCGCTTGCGTTGGGAAATTCGACGGTGATGATGTAGGATTGTTGATAAGTTTCTCCGAGGCGACCGAATTGTATGATTAGCCATCCTATGGCTATTAGGCCGATAAGGATAAAGAAACCTACTGATCGCTCGAGTGTCGGGTTGGTCATGGGTTAGATCATAGTGGGTGTGGGGAGAGTTTGAAATAGAGAAGCAATCAGAGGTCTTGGTTGGTGGAGATGCCGCGGACGAAATTGTAGAGGATAGGATCGGTGGATTGGCGGATTTCTTCTGGGCTAGCGATTTTATAGATTTGCCCTTGGTGAAGCAAAGCAATTCGATCGGCGATCAGGTAGGCGCTGGCCATATCGTGAGTGACTACAACTACGGTCATGTTAAACTGATCAGCGACGTCTTTTATCAGGCGTGAGATGCTGTCGGATAGGATTGGATCGAGGCCGGCGGTCGGTTCATCATACATCATGATTTTGGGTTTACGGACAAGGGCACGAGCGAGGGCTACGCGTTTACGCATGCCGCCGGATATCTCAGAGGGCATTTTCATTTCGGCGTTGGCTAAACCGACGAGGGATAGGGCGTGGTGGACTTCATCGCGGATTTCTGATGGAGAGAGTTTTTTGTCTTCACGCAGAGGGAAGGCGACGTTGTCACCGACAGTCATTGAGTCAAAGAGAGCGCCGTTTTGAAAGACCATGCCTAGATTGCGGCGCATTGGGGCTAATTCTTCTTCGGAGAGGGTGTTTACGTGGTAATTATCTACGAAGATGTCGCCGGAATCGGGGTGAAGGAGGCCGAGGATTAGTTTGAGGGTAACGCTTTTTCCGGTGCCGCTGCGTCCGATGATGACGAGGTTTTCGCCGTTAGGAATCTCTAAGGAGAGATTTGTGAGAACGCGCTGCGTGCCGAAAGATTTGGTGACGTGTTGTAGCCGTATCATTTTATCAGTGGAATGGGGATGGGTTGGGTCAATCTGGAAGGATGGTATTTAGCAGGAAGGTTAAGAAGAAATTAGCGATGAGACATGCGATGGAGGATTGAACGGCTGCTTGAGTGGTGGCTTGGCCGACGCCTTCTGCGTTTGGTGCAGCGTGGAGGCCGCGGTGAGCACTGATCATGCATATGATCATACCGAAAATAAAAGCTTTTGTAAGGCCGATTAATACATCCTTCATCACTGTGAATTTGACTGTATTTTCCCAATAGTAGACTCCGTCAACGCCAAGAATTGGCACTGCGACTAGGTAACCGCTGCCTATTCCTAAAAAGATTGCCATTGAAGTCAGGATGGGCATGGAAAGTGCCATCGCAGCAAATCTTGGGACGACTAGATATTGGACAGGATAAATACCGAGAGCCCGTAGAGCATCGAGTTGCTCTGTGGTTTTCATGGTGGAGATTTCAGCGGCTATTGCTGAGCCAACACGGCCTGCGACCATCAAGGCACAAAGGACAGGGCCAAGCTCCCTGCACATGGCTACCGAGACGACAGGTCCTACGGCAGAGTTCATGCCTAACCGGCCGAATTGGAATTGAGTTTGTGCAGCGAAGACTGCACCGGTGAAGGCACCGGTGATGAGGACTACGCCTTGGGATTGGACACCAATGAACCAGAGTTGACGCCAGAATAGGCGGAAGCGAAATGGATAGGCGAAGGTGCAGCGGAAAGTGTCGGCTAGAAGGAAACATATCTGGCCTGTAGCTTGAATAAAGTTGAGGGCAAAAATGCCTATGCTTTGGATTGGATCCATGACAGAAGCTAGTTAGCAAACGGCAAAAAGAGCAGCGATGAGTTTTTTAATTACAAAGTTGGCTTTTAGGTAAGCTGCTAGATATCCATACCCAAAAAGTCGGCTACAAATGGATTGGCTGGTGTGTTGCGGACGTATGCGGGGGTGCCGATTTGTTGAATGGAGCCTTCATGAATGATGACAACTCGATCGGCAAGCTCAAAAGCTTCTTCTTGATCGTGGGTGACGAAGAGGGTGGTGAGTCTGACGGAGTTATGGAATTCTCGGAGCCACTTTCTCAAGTCTTTTCGAACACGAGCGTCGAGGGCGCCGAAAGGTTCATCGAGGAGTAAGACGCGAGGTTCAATAGCTAGGGCGCGTGCGAGAGCGACGCGCTGGCGTTGGCCTCCTGAGAGTTGAGATGGGAGACGTTTTTCAAGACCTTTGAGCTGGACGCTTTCCAAAAGCTGAAGGACGCGGTCGCGGATGGCTTCTTTGGAAGGGCGGAGGGCACGTGGGCGTATCCGAAGGCCGAAGGCGATATTGTCAAATACGGTCATGTGGGGGAATAGGGCGTAATTTTGAAATACAAAGCCTGCGCGGCGTTCGTAAGCGGAGCGATAGGTGACGTCTTCGCCATGAAAGAAAACGCTTCCTGAGCCTGGATCTGGGAATTCTAGTCCGGCTACGATGCGAAGGAGCGTTGTCTTACCCGAGCCACTTGGGCCAAGTAGTGCGAGCAGTTCTCCTGTTGCTACTTCTAAGCTGACGTCACGCAGTGCTGTGCATTGTGTGGAAAAGGTTTTACTGATGTGACAGACTTGGATACTCATGGTGATGGTGGGGGTGGTTAGGTGGATGAAGAATTTTGCTGTCTGAGGGAAAGAGTTTCAGCGATGCTTTTAACGATCAGGGTTGCAATAGCGAGGGCTGCTAGGAGTGAAGCTAGGGCAAAAGCGGATGAAGTGTGATATTCGTGATGTAGTATTTCGATATGTAGTGGGATGGTGTTTGTAATTCCACGTATATGGCCTGAGACAACTGATACAGCCCCGAATTCACCCATCGTACGAGCATTGCAGAGAATAATGGCGAAAAGAAGCCCCCAGCGAATTTTGGGTAGAGTGATATGCCAAAAAATTTGCCAACCGTTTGCGCCGAGAGTAAGTGCGGCTTCTTCCTCAGCTTGTCCTTGGGCTTGCATGAGTGGGATGAGTGTGCGAGCTACGTAAGGAAGCGTAACAAAGAGTGTGGCAAGCAAAATACCTGGAAATGCAAATATGATGCGTATGTGGTGCTCCATTAACCAGGGACCGAACCACCCATGTAAGCCGTAAAGCAGCACAAAGATGAGTCCAGCGATTACAGGAGAGACGCTAATCGGCAGGTCGATAAGAGCTAGAAGGATTTTTTTTCCAGGAAATGTATATCGCGTGGCAGTCCAAGCTAAGCAGATGCCAAATGCTGTGTTGATCGGGACTGCGAGCAAGGCGACCCAGAAGGTCATTTGGATTGCGTGTTGCGTGTAGGGGTCGGCGAAAGTTTTTAGAAAAGGTCCGAAGCCGTTTCGTAGAGCTTCATAAAAGACCAAAAGCGTAGGGGCTATTACTATTATGGTTAATATGCAAAGAGTGATTCCGATGAGAGAAAACTTGAGCCATGTGGGATCTTCAGTTGCTGAAAGATGTGCGTAGGACTTGGAACCCATGGTGAGCGAGAGGGTTAATTTTTAAATGTAAAGGTAGCGTGGCGTTGCTGGACAAAATTGATGCAAAGCATGATCAGAAAGGAAGCTAACAGCATAGCAGCTCCTAGCACAGCGGCAGATGTATAGTCGTATTGCTCAAGTTTAGTAACAATCAGCAAAGGGATAATTTCTGTCTTAAAAGGTAGATTGCCAGCGATGAAGACCACAGAGCCATATTCTCCGAGCGCTCTTCCGAAGCCCATCAATCCTCCGATGAGAAGTGAAGGAAAAAGCATGGGTAAAATTATTCGAATAAAGGTCTGGGTTCGACGGCTACCTAGAGTGGCTGCAGCTTCTTCAATTTCATGTGGTAGCTCGCGAATGACTGGCTGGACGGTTCGTATAACAAAAGGCAGCGAGATAAAAACAAGCGCAATGAAAATTCCTAGCGGAGTGTAAGCGACTTTAATGCCGACCATTTCAAAATAGCGGCCAAACCAACCTTGCGGGGCATAAAGAGAGGTAAGAGCGATACCTGCAACAGCTGTGGGTAAGGCAAAAGGCAGATCTACAACAGCATCAGCCCACCTTTTACCCGGGAAATCATAGCGGACTAACACCCATGCTGTGATTAGGCCTAGGGTCAAGCTGAAGAATGTTGCGAGAAGAGATAGGCCGAAGCTTAATCGAAACGCAGCTAGCACGCGTGGATCTAAAAGGGTTTCTAATAGGGCTTTGCATCCTGCTTCGCCTGCTTTGAATGTAAGAGCAAGTAGAGGAAGGAGGGCAATAAAACTGAGGTAAAAAACGGAGAGGCCTAGCGTCAAATGGAATCCAGGAAGAGTTTGGCGGGTCATATAGAGGTTATTTTTTAGCTTGTTGCATGCCCAATTCACGAATGATGCGGTCAAATTCTCCATCTGAGGCAAAATGTTTTTTGTGCACGTCTGCCCAGCTTCCGAACATTTCATCTAAGGTAAAAAGTCTTAGGGATGGGAAGTGATGAGCGTAACGCTTGAGAATAGATTGAGATCTTGGGCGATAGTAGTGGCGTGCTGCGATATCTTGTGCTTCTTCAGTATATAGGGTTTTCAAATATGCCTCAGCTAAAGATCGAGTTCCTCGTTCATCTACATTGCGGTCGACGACGGCTACGGCTGGTTCAGCTAGTATCGAGTAAGGAGGGGTGACGATCTCGAGTTCGTCTGAGTGATATCGCAGCAAAAGTAGAGCTTCGTTTTCCCATGAGACAAGGACATCGCCGATGTATCGCTCGGCAAAACTCATCGCTGCTCCGCGTGCTGAGGTGTCGAGAATAGGGGCGTTGGCATAAAGCGCTTTCATGTATTGACGTATTGCGTCGATGTCCCCTTGACGGGTGATCTGAGCGTGTCCCCAAGCCGCTAAATAAGCCCATCGCGCGCCGCCTGATGTTAGTGGATTGGCAATGACAACCTCGACATCTTTGCGGATAAGGTCATCCCAGCCACGAATTTTTTTAGGATTACCTTTTCTGACTACGAAGATGATGGTGGAGGTGTATGGTGCGCTGTTGTAAGGGAGTTGTTGTTGCCAATTTTTTCGGATCAGACCTTTAGCTGCAATCGCGTCAATGTCATAGCCCAAAGCAAGTGTCACGACATCAGCTGGAATCCCGTCTATGACCGCTCGGGCTTGTTTCCCCGAGCCTCCATGGGATTGGCTGATGAGGATACGTTTTCCGTGTTGTTTTTCCCATAGGTCTGAAAAATAGAGGTTGTATTCAGTGAAGAATTCCCGTGTGGGATCATACGAGACGTTGAGCAGGGCGGCACTGTCTTGGCAGGCGCTCAAGGCGAGCAATGGAATACAGAGGAGTAAGATTTTCATGGGATCAGTAGAGGAATTGAAATCGGGTCAGAAAGAGCTGTTCTTCTCTTCTAGGCTCTTGGCCGTTTGGGTTATAGGTGCGATCAAAATGAGTATGTAGATAGTTGATCCCGATGCGTAGGTAATCGTTGAGATACCAATTTAATCCGACGCCCCATGCGGTCGCCTTAGTGGAGGATCCGGGCAGGAGAATTGATGAAAAGTCGGGATGACGAGTGTCTAGTTGAGCTACTCGTAGGGCTAGTTCTAGCGCGCCCCATCCGCGGTTGCTTGAGGAGCCCCATGGTTTGAATTCGCGTTCAGGGCGTATATTCAGATAATCGGCTTCTTCTCCCGTAATGATCCAGCGTGCGGCTGTATGCCATGCGTAGCTTTCAAGTCGGCTTCGTCTGTGGGAAACGTCAGCGAGCTCCTGCTCAGAATAGATGAATTCACTGAGCAAACCAAAGTTTTTCCAATAGGCATATAGTTGTGGAGAGAAGCGGGTGTGCGTGCCGCTTGCAGAGGTCCAAGGTTGGAATTGCAGGAAGCTTTGATGTCCATCAGTGCGGAATGAGGGCAGTGCGGATGCTCCTTCCTTTTCACCGTGCGTCAGAGCGATGCCTAGACCAAAATTTTGAAAGGCTGTAGAGAGATTTTTTAACGGATGAAAAAAGAAACGAGCGGCCATTTCGCGATGAGAATCAGTATCTTGATTTGGAGCGTTGGCGCCATCAGCGGTGCCGTTGAATAGGCCGAATTGATATTCGAAAAGACGATTCCACAGTGTGCCATGAACTTGGATGCCGATATCACGGCCTGGGACTAGATTTGAGGCGAGAGAGGTTTCGTTAAAAAGACGATGAGGATCGGGTTGAAGGAATTCTAGGCCAAAGGGAGTTTTGAAGCGGCCAGCTTGGATTTGAAAGGCGTCGTGAAGGTGAGCATTGATATTTGCATCAATAATGGACGGAGAGGAGCCAGCGAACTCTGTGTGTAAATTAAGATGCCAGTGTTTGTAAATATCGGCATCTAAGATTATGCGAGCTCGCCGAAGTAAAAAAGTGTCAAGATGCGAGTGATTGAGGTAACTGCGAGTATCGACTTGGACTAAACCGCGGATTTGCAATTGGTGTTGTTGATCGTCGGATTGGATGACGATCCTTGATGGAAGCTTTTGGGCAGGTTTTTTCGCTTGCTCGCTGATGTGTGTTGAAGGCAACTTGCTAGAGGTGGATTTTTTTTGAGAGATTGCGTCGAGGCGTTTTTCAAGCTCAGTGAGACGTTGTTTTAGGCTTGCGATCTCTTGTCGAATCGCTTCTGCAGCTAGGCTTTCTTGCGTTGAAGCAGCATTTAGCTTAGAGGCAGAATACAATAAGAGCAAAATAATGTGTGTGGTAGGTTTCATTTAACGACTATTTTTATCGTGTTTATATTCCTTCACCATGGAGTCCATGAAGGATCTCTTCTGGGGCAACGGGGATTTGTTTGAGGACACGGCCGAGCGTAGCGCGCTCCATGATTTTGGCAGCATAGTTGCGGATGTCGAGAAAGACGCGTCGAAAACGGCAGAAACGCTCTTGTGAGCAGGCTTCGTAGTTGGTCGCAGAGACGCAACCAATCGGTGCAAGCATGCCATCAAATGCTCGGACTACTTCTCCCATGCTGATTTGGTCTGGGTCTAAGGCTAAGAGATATCCACCTTTTTTTCCTGGGATACTTTTAACCCAACCGTGAGCTTTCAGGTCGAGCATAATTTGCTCCAGAAAGCGTTTGGGGATGTCGTTGCGACGAGCTAAATCTCCAATGGGGATGGGATGAGCGTCTTGATGAAACTCTGCCAATGTGAACAGGACGCGTAGAGCGTAGTCGGTTCGTTTGGAGATTTTCATAACGAATAACGATAATTTTGGTCGTTATTAAAGTCAACGTGATTTTTGGATTAAAGTTTTTTTATTAAACCCCAAAGACTTTACCCCAATGGATGTCGTAGCGTTGATCGAGGTATATTTGTATAGCTCGAAGAAGACATTTGGATTCGGCTGCTTGGCCTTTAGCCACAATGTCTTTAATTGAGTCTTCGGGCTCTATGGTGAAGGCTTCTTGGGCAATAATGGGGCCTTCGTCAAGCTGTGGGGTGACGAAGTGAGCTGTAGCGCCGGCAATTTTAACGCCTTTTTCGTAAGCTTGGCGATAGGCATTTGCGCCGGGGAACGATGGAAGGAGGGAAGGGTGGATGTTGATGATTTTGTTTTTCCATCGCCATACGAAGTCAGGCGAGAGAATTTTCATAAATCGCGCGAGGACGATGAAATCTACGTCGTGATCTAAGAGGTGGTTGAGTGTTTTCTTTTCTGCTTCTTTACGGTCGGTGAAGTCTACGTGGTAAAAGGGTAAGCCGGCCTCTATGGCAAGGGGTTCAAGAGTGGGGTGATTTCCGATAACGACTACGGGCTGAGTATTTAGAGTAGGAGATCCTGATGTGGGGGATAGAGTGGCTTGTAAGATGGCTCGGAGGCAATGAGGTTCTTTTGTGACAAGGATGCCCATGCGTTGAGGGCCTGTGTGGACTCTCCTTATCGTTAAGGCCATTTCAAGCTCTGCAGCCAGAGCCCGTAGGCGTGCTTCTACTATCTCCAAGGGAACAGAAGTTGAAGAAAAGGAGGCCTGGAGAGTCATGCTGAAGTGACCGCGGGTGACTTGTTCTTCGAGGCCTTCGATATTAGCGCCGCACTCGAAGAGGAGATGAGTTGTACGAGCGATTACGCCAGCTTTATCGTTGCCAATGAGGGTAATCGTGAGGATTTGAGGGGGTTGAGTGTTAGGCATAGCTAGCGCGTGTCATTTCTGTTAGATGAACAGAAGTGAGTATAAGCGCCTTTAATGGTATGATTAAGAACTTGAATAATTGCTTTTTCTATAGCGGCGGCTGCCTGAACGATTGAATGGGGGGCGATGTGGTCGAGAGACATTTTCTTCGCGAGGGCGGGCTTGGTTGATTTTCAACGTGCGCCCGTCGAGTTCTATGCCGTTGAGGGCAGCGATAGCTGCTTGAGCTTCGTGCTCGTTGGGCATAGTCACAAAACCGAAGCCGCGAGATCGTCCTGTGAACTTGTCTATGATGACTTGGACTTTTTCGATGACTCCGTGGGGAGCAAAGAGGGAGTAGATTTGTCCCTCTCCTGTCTGGTAGGAGAGGTTACCGACGTATATTTGCATACAATGAGTTTAGTAGGTTGTAGCCGCAATGAGGATTTCGGACAATCGGTCGCAGCGGGTAGTGCGAAGAATTGCCGCTTAATGTTGTTACATCAAGAGGGGATAAAATCTTATGCGAGAAACAGAGCATTCGTTGGGTTAATTGGTGGTTTTAAATGGGTTCAGCAGAGGTCACACAGCTTTTTCGCCTCGCTCTTCCGTGCGGATGCGTACGGCATCTTCAATGGTGGAGACAAAAATTTTGCCGTCACCAATTTTGCCTGTCTTGGCGTGTTTGAGGATAGTTTGGATGACTGAGTCTTGTTTTTCAGCGGGTATGACTAAGTCAATTTTGATTTTTGGGAGAAAATCTACAGTATATTCGCTTCCGCGATAGATTTCCGTATGTCCCTTTTGGCGACCGAAGCCTTTGACTTCGGTAACTGTCAATCCTTCGATGCCGATTTCGTGGAGTGCGTTTTTGACCTCGTCGAGCTTGAAAGGCTTGATAATTGCTTCAATTTTTTTCAGGGACATGATTTATTCAATGATGAAGGGTGCGTAGCATATAAGCCACGCACCCTTTTTTGGCAAGGGATTTTTATCTCAGGTTAAAGAATATATCCCTTCTCTCCGTGATCGGCTGTATCAAGGCCTGAGGTTTCAACCTCGGGTGTCGGCCGCAAGCCGATGGTCGCTTTGATTATGTAAGCAATAATAGCGGTCGCTATGACGCTAAGTGCGATCGTGAGTAGAACGGATTGAATCTGTGCTACGAGAAGGCCGTTCTTAAGGGACTCAACAACGGGATTAACTTTTGGGTCAGCAAATACACCCGTCAGAATCGCTCCGAGAGTGCCGCCGACACCGTGGACTCCGAAAGTGTCGAGTGCATCGTCATAGCCGAGGGCTTTCTTGATGTAAGTGACTGCAATAAACGGAATGACACCAGCCAAGATGCCCATGATCACCGCACTTGTCGGCGTGACAAATCCAGCTGCAGGTGTGATCACAACTAATCCGGATACGATTCCCGAGCAGAATCCTAAGACACTAGCATGTCCGCGGAGAACTTTTTCAAGCATTCCCCAGGTGAATCCAGCTATAGCTGCAGCAATAAAAGTGGTAGCGAAAGCATTGCTTGCGATCGCGTCAGACGCTAACGCTGATCCAGCATTAAAGCCAAACCAGCCGACGTAGAGCATAGCCGTGCCGATCATAACAAGAACCATCGAGTGGGGTGGCATGGGTTCCTTACCGTATCCTAATCGCGGTCCAAGAATCATGCAGAGCACCAGTGCCGACCATCCTGAGCTCATATGAACGACTGTGCCTCCAGCGAAGTCAATGGCTTTGATTGCGGCGTGGGCGTTTAGTGGGCCACACATTAAGCCATTAGCTGCCCATACCATGTGAGCAAGTGGATAATAGACCAAAATTGACCATAAAGCAGTGAAAAGTAGAACTGCTGAAAATTTCATTCTTTCCGCAGTCGCTCCGAAGATGAGCGCGGGTGTGATGATTGCGAAAGTAAGCTGAAACATGACCCAACTATAGTCCGATATCCATTGTGAGCCTGCACCAACGGCAGCTGGTGAAATGCCGTTTAGGAATGCTTGGGAAAGATCTCCTATAAAGGCGTTTCCACCAGCAAATGTGAGGCTATATCCAAAAGCCCACCACATAAGCGTGGCAAGACCAGTGATGCCCAGGCACATCGCCAGAATAGAGAGGACATTTTTCGATCGAACTAGACCTCCGTAAAATAGAGCGAGCCCAGGAAGAGTCATGAAGAGAACCAAGGCTGTTGCGACCATCTGCCATGCATTGTGCCCAGGCCCAGGGCCGGGGATTTTAGAATTCTCGGCGGATGGGCGTGCTGCATTGTTAAAGTAAGCCTCAATGTCTGCAATTCTTTGCTCTAGATCTTGGATCGCTTGCGGCAGGTCTGTGCTCGGTGGAGCGGCAGCTACAGTGGCTTCATGAGTTGGAATGTTGAATTCTGTATGAGCTTCTTGAGCTAGAATTGGAGAGGAAATAAGGCCCGTTATGGCGGTTAAGATAAAAATAATCTTTTTCATAAGTTGATTTTCGAGTTGAGATTTATATTGCTTTTTCGCCTGTTTCTTCGGTGCGAATCCGTATGGCTTCTTCGATTGTTGAAACGAAGATCTTACCGTCACCGATTTTGCCGGTCTTGGCGGTATTGGTGATGGTTTTGACGATTAACTCAGCTTTATCGTCAGGAGAGACGATTTCGATTTTAACTTTTGGGAGGAAATCTACCGTGTATTCGCTTCCACGGTAGATTTCTGTATGTCCCTTTTGACGGCCAAAACCCTTCACCTCTGTGACGGTCATGCCTTCGACTCCGATCTCGTTGAGACCGGCCTTCACTTCCTCAAGCTTGAAAGGCTTGATGATAGCTTCAATTTTTTTCATGGTTGTCTTATTTAGTTATACTATTTGACCTTTCGTCGGATACACACTCGTTAAGTAGTGCCTCAGACGAAAGATTCAGTTCACGTTGCAAGGGCAAAGCAAGCTGCGTGCCAACTTTTTAATTCTTTACCGTATAGCTATTTCAGTGCCCTGCAGGCTTTCTTTAATGTGAAAAGTCACCAGGCGTAGAGGAAGCCAAAAAAGGAAAAAATGGATGCAGAATCAAGCTTGGAGCCAAGCCAGAATGATTGCGACAACGACGATGTTAGCCAGTGCAAGCTCGAAGAGGACGCACCAGCCGAGCTTCATAAGTTGATCGTAACGAAATCGCGGGAGCGTCCAACGCACCCACATGAAAAAGAAAATAACACAAGCAATTTTAACCAAGAATACTAGGGCTTGCAGAGGTAACATCCACCAAGCAGCCTCCTGACCAGCAAACCACTCGATAGGTAAGCTCCAGCCTCCAAAAAATAGTGTCACCATCAGACCTGAAGCTACGATCATCGCAGCATACTCACCGAGAAAGAAGAGCGCGAATTTCATTGAAGAATATTCGGTGTGATAACCGCCCACTAGCTCAGTTTCGCTCTCAGGAAGATCGAAAGGGGCACGGTTGGTTTCAGCAAAAGAAGAGATCAAAAATATAATGAATGACAGTATCATCGAAGGCCACAAAGCCCAGTGCAACAGGTCAGGATTTCCTCCTTTCTGAATAAACGGCAAAACCATCCAACCGTTTTCGTATTGATAGCGGACAATTTCAGACAGATTCAGGCTCCCTATCACCATAAATACTGGCACGACAGACAATCCCATCGCAATCTCGTAAGAGATCATCTGCGCACTAGATCGAATCCCACCAAGAAATGGATACTTAGAATTGGAAGCCCAGCCAGCCAGGACAATTCCGTAAACGCCAAGTGACGCAATAGCAAAGATGAGCAAAACGCCGACGTCGACGTCAGCAATGACGCCGGGATGCGGCAATGTCAGTCCCCATGCTGGAATTTCTATCGGCTTGATGCTGCCGAAAGGCAACACCGCAATGCTGATCAACGGTGGAATGACTGCAAGGACTGGCGCGATAATAAAATAAAAACGATTAACATGAGCAGGGGTGAAATCTTCTTTGAGTAGAAACTTGATGGCATCGGCGATTGGTTGCCCAAGTCCCCAAAGAGAAAAGCGGGTCAGAGGAATCCCGACACGGTTTGGCCCAATTCGATCTTGTATAGCTGCACTAATCCGTCGCTCAGCCATTACAGAATAAGAGACGACACCTAAGACCACCGCGATCACAATCGCGCTTTTTACGATGGTCGTGGCAATATAAAACAGCAGTTGCCAATCCATGCGATGGCGATTAGCAGAAGATCAGCGTTTCGTCACCTTGCTTTTGAGCCTTTGCAGCAAGAGAGCCAGAAGCAAAAGGATTTGACTCAATACAAAAATGGTCACTGCTGTGCCGCCTCCCTTTCCGAATCCATAGCTGTGTAGGCCTTTACCAAGGATGAAGTTGACTCCATACCACGTCATGATGACGCTTAAAAAGCCCACGATGCTGCCCACAGAGAGTCCTAGTCCTTTCCACCAGCCAGCAAGACGGCCGTGTAGCACGGCTAAATAGATAAGAAGAGTGATCAAAGCCCACGTTTCTTTTGGGTCCCAATCCCAGAAACGTCCCCATGAATAATTAGCCCAGACACCGCCGAGAATAGTGCCTGCAGCGAGAAGAAAAACGCCGATTTGTAAAGCGCGATAGACGAAAAAGTCGAGTTTTGCATCAAGGTCGCTCACATATCGAAGAAGATGACGAATCAGGCGTATGTGGGCTAGAGCCATGGCAAGTAAAAAAGCAGCATAACTTAGTGTGACGGTAAGAACATGGACGGTAAGCCAGAAATTGTTCCGCAGAACTGGCTGCAAAGGTTGTATGGAACGATCGAGAATGATTGGGGAAAGATCAGCTAAGATCAGGACGATTGAGGCAAACGGAGCTGCAGCCAAGATAAAGTATCCTGTTTGGTAACGGGCTTCGAAAAAAATGGCAAAGGCCATTGTGCCAAGGGCGACCCAGATGACTGTTTCATACATGTTTGTGACTGGTGCTCGCCCTGAAACATAGACTCTGAGAGCAAAGGCAATGATCTGAAGAAGAAAACCGATGATAAGCAAAAGCCACGATGCACGATAAAGAAGGCCTCTATTTCTTTCATTGCGAATGAAGAATAAAACTGCGGCGGCAGCAAGATAGAGTTTCCAAGCCCATCCAGAGGGGTGCCACTCTTTATAGAGATACTCTGCTTTGAGTTTGGTTTGGTCTGCGTAGTGTGAGGGGCGGAGTTGGTGTATAGTTGTGATGAAAGTTTTGAGATGAGTGCCGAATTCGGGTTTGGAATTTAGGTAGGCTTCCCGAAGCTTTTCAAATAGATGGCGCAGGGCATCTGCTTCATCGCTAGGGTAGTGGTTGGAAATCTCGTTAATCGAAAGCCAGCTTCCATCGTTGCGCAAAGTCGGGTGCGGTATGATTTTGAACAAAGAACCGTTTAGAAGGGCTTCGAATGTAGAAAGACGTTGGGCGAGCTCCTCGGCCTCTTTATGAAGTCTTGGGAGAGGTTCGCGAGGGTTGCGAAACCGCATCAACTCTGCCTCGCGAAGTAGAGTAGCCAGACGTGCGTTGGGGATGATATCAGAGATTGAGAAGTGAATTGTCTGTGGATCGAGTCCAAGTTCGTTTTTTAATTTCGAATATCCGATGTATATCACTGTAGCGCTGTGGAACTGAGCCGGCTCCAGAAAGAGAGAGATTGTTCCCTGCAATGCTGATAAACGCTGGGCATTTTTTTGAATCGGAGGCCAGTAGGTTTTGCCGGTTATGGTGATAGTGATTTCATGGGCAAAAGAGGTGAATGGTTTTTTGCGGCCATTGTGTTGGACGGCTAATTCAGACCATAAATTAGATGTTGGGCGGACAGAGTGTGAGCTTGCGTGTATTTCTATCGTAAGGGTGAGCAGAGTGATCAGGAAA
The DNA here is from genome assembly GCA_025056655.1 of Candidatus Methylacidiphilales bacterium. Classification (NCBI taxonomy): domain Bacteria; kingdom Pseudomonadati; phylum Verrucomicrobiota; class Methylacidiphilae; order Methylacidiphilales; species Methylacidiphilales bacterium. The sequence goes on along the minus strand of JANWVL010000082.1, from coordinate 24,454 downwards.
ATATAAGATTTCATTGAGTAGAGGGATTAAAGTTTACTTTACGTCCTATAAAGAGGATGCCGATGCCTACGCAAAGGATTAATGAGCCGATCCATTTGAATGGCCAACCGGGATCGTAAAGGACTTGCAATGTGGTGACGTCGAGGTCATTAGGATTCCATGAGGCTTGCGAAAATTTGTAATTTAAGCCTAGCGCGGATCTCCAAAGGCCGCCGGGGAAGCTTGCAGGATAATTCATTTGAGCTTTAGCAGAAGTTTCCAAGCCCGTTTGTGTATCGCGAAAGGTTAGATGGCTAATAAAGTTGGCAGGCGTGTCTGTGCCTTCATCCCGGGGGACTTCAAAGCGATCCAGCCTAACTGTGAAGGGGAGTGGCCGTGTTTTTAATCCAAAACCGACCCGCACAACTTGATTTGCAGAAAAGAATGAAGCGATTTCGCCCGAGGCAATCCAGCGCTCATCGAGGCGTTGTCCTTGTGAGTCGGTGAGTGCTACGAGTAGACCGGGAACTGCGCTTGACTCAATGCCAGAAGATTGCAAGGGGATCGATGCAGGGAGGTTTTTTTTTCGAATGACGGCATGCGGGAGATATTCATTTAGCTTGACTTGCCAATCAGCCCAGCCAGGTGCGAAAGATTCTCCTTTCCGTAGAACGCCCGATAAGGTTTCTTTTCCGCTGCGCAGAACGCGGTAAGATACGGCTTCCGGACTGGAACTAGGCCAGAATTGGAGTTCGCGTAGGCCTAGAATTCGAGTTTTTAGCGCAGAGACGTCATTGATCTGCAGCTGAATGATAACCGCAGGATTTTCTGGGCGATCACTTCGATTGGTGGGGCTACCTTGGTGCATCGTGAAATCGTGCCAAAAGCCATGGGCTTTGATTTGGAGAACATCAGGAATGACCTCGAGCGTTTTTTTGATAATGTCGTTTAGCGGGTATTCGTAGCTTTCTTCGGATGAAAGTTCTAGAATTACTTTCCAGTCGCTAGGCTGCGTGCTGCTCACGAGGCTTGATTTAACAGGCAATAGGTAGGCTTGTATTCCTGATGGTTGGTTATTTTCAGAATGAATAATTGGGTGCTGGGTGCGACGTGCGAATAGGACGTGAGTTTCGCGGCTGGGAGATAAAGAAGGCTCAGAGTCAGAGGGCGAATTTTTGAGAGGATCATCAAGCAGCCAACGGATGCGTGCGTGTCCGAAAAAGGAGTCTTCGTTTTTGCCCTCAAGCTGTAGCAACGTGATCGGAATGGACTGCCGCATCATGGAGCTTGTGAACTCAAGAGCAAGGCCAGGGGCACTTACTGGGGAGCTGCTTGAGACTGCTTCAAGAACTTCACGGGACTCTATGTGTTCGGCGTAATCCTTGATAACAAGTTTTAGGTTGGTATGCGGAACGGCCAGTCGGCGGGGCTTCTTAGGCGTTGGACGTTGAACCTCAACAGGAAAGTCTATGGCGTAGAGCAATCCATCTGCAGGGCTTTCTACTTGGAACATGGTTTGGTTTAGCGTCACGCGTCCTGTGGGTGGTTCTCCGATTCGCAAATGGACAAACCCTTCGAAGCCAGTCAATCGGCCTATCAAGGCACCGATGAGAAGGACGATGATGCCGAGATGGGTAATCAAAAAACCAGTGTGTTTTTTTTGCCATGGCCATCTGGTCAAAGTGGCTGCGGCTAGGTTTACGCACAGTAGGAGCAGCCATACGATAAACCACGGGGCTTGATAGATGTAATGTCGCGCGACTGCTGTGTTAAAACGAGATTCAGCAATCGTAGCGGCTGCGCAAGCTATAGCAATCGAGATGAGAAGAAATACAGCGAGTTTCAGTGAACCTAAAATTTCGATGGTGGTGCGCCAGACTTGATTGTGTGAAGGTTTGGAGACTTCGGGCATGAATTTAGTTTTGTAATTTTTCTCCCCAAGCCAAAGCTCTGGAAGTGACAGTGACGCTGGCTGCGAGCATCAAAAAAGCTGCAATCACAGGATTTATCCATCCTGCAATTGCAAGAGATGCTCCGACTAGATTATAGGCAGCAGCAAAAATAAAATTTCGGTTTAATCCTTCACAAATCAATCGGCTTATACGAATGGCTTCTGGAATGCGATCCAAACGTGATTCGCTGAGCTCAGCTCCGGCAATTTCTTTGGTGACTGGAAGGGCAGAATTTACGGCGATGCTCGCATGAGCGTAGCGCATAGCTCCAGCATCATTCATGCCATCACCGATAAAGAGCACTCGGTGATTTTGTTGTTGAAGTTTCTTTACTTCATCAATTTTATCTTCGAGGGAAAGGCCACAAAGGGGAGATGAATCTAGCTGGAGGGCATGGACGCGCTGCTCGGAATCACCACTCATGATGCGGCAATCTAAACCTATCTGTTTTAATAGATCCCAAGCTCTTTGTGCTGTTTGCCGAAGAACTTCCTTAAGAGTAATGATTGCAATTAGCCTGTTGTCTAGTTTGACAAAAATCTGGACAAGTTCTTTTGAAGAAGATCCGATTGAATCAGTCAGTGCTTTGATATTTTCTCTATCTTCGAGTTGTAAAAGGCCTTCATTTCCAAAAATCAAGCGGTAAGACGTCCCTGTGTGTGAATCATGAATTACTCCTTCAAGACCTTTGCCTGGAAGGATGCGTATCTCTTGACAGATGTAGGGATTAGAATCCACGTTTGTGCTCCAATCATCGAATGCCCTAGCAATGGGGTGTCGCGTCTTACGCTGAATGGCACTGATCATGAGCTTTAGTTTTTCTTCTTCGAAATCGCTTATTTTTCGGAAATCGATACGCTGCATTCTGTCCTCGCTAAGAGTGCCTGTTTTGTCGAAGACGACAGTGTCTACCTCGCTTAGACGTTCGATAAAATCAGGCGAGCGGACGATGATACCACGTCGCATTAACGCACGAAGACCGCTCCACAAGCCTATAGGCGTAGCGAGGCCTAAGGCGCATGGGCAGGCGACAACAATAACCGTCAATGCCCGATACAGTCCTACTTCCCATGATGCAACTAAAGTCCAAATACCGAAAGCAAGGCACGCAAGGGTCATCACAATAGGAAAGAAGTATTTCAGAAAACGGTCTGCGCGTTTTTGGTAGTTGGCTTCATTCATATCTATTGCCCGGAGGCGTTCCAGCAGATGGTCAATTTGTCGAGGTTTTTCATCCAGTGAAGTGAGCACTTCCATCTCGATGCCTGTATCAAGAGGTTGACTGCCAGCTAGGATGCGGTCGCCTGCTTTTTTGGAGACGGGATAGGGTTCTCCGCTTATTGAGCTTTCATCTATTAAGGCTTCTCCTTTGAGGAGTTTTCCATCTATGGGAACGATCCCGTTTATGGCGACGTAAATTATGTCACCTCGACGCAAGTTGCGGATCGGTGTGATCTCGAACCTGCCGTTTTCGCAGATCTTTTGGGCGCGATTGAATGAATCTATCCATCCTGATATTAATTCTTTGGCCTGTGAGGCACGGCGGCGACCTAGAATTTTGCCCAGGTAGTAAATAAAAAATAAAACGAACGGCACTTCATAATAAATTCCAGCTCCAGAGTGGAATGATCCCATCAAAGAGGCAGCGTATGAGCCCCATATTCCGACGCCAAAAAAAAGCTCTATCGTTATCCGTTTACTTTTGAAATCTTGAAAAACTCTGTGACCAAGCGGAGGCCACAAAAAGAGGATCATGGCAAGACTTCCCCAAGCCAAGATGTGATGAAGCCAGTCGGCTTCTCCTTGATTTAGATCGGAGATATTCACGGCCAAGCTGAACATCATCACCTGAGCCGTTCCTAGAAAAGCCAACCCCAAGCGCAACCATTCTAGCAGTGAGATGCCCTCGACTTTAGAATTCTCTACTTCCTGTTGAGATTGTGCTTTGGGCTGTCCATTAGTAACAGTTGTCGGGCAACAGCAAGCCATTAGCCAATCTTATATCTCGCCCTTCAAATCGCAAGTGTTCCTCCTCAAACCCGTTTAATTCAAAAGAGATGGGATTTTTTGCATGACTACCGTGTAATTCCCGTCAGCGTCTTCAACAATCTCTCCTTCTGCGTTGATCAACACCAGATGGGGAATTCCTGATGAGGCAAAGGCCAAAAATGGGTTCTTTTTTCGATCATCGACATCGTCCCAACGAATCGCCGGCCATGGCATTTTATATTTCATCATGTAATTTTCCGTCGCTTCTTCTCCGTAGTCGCGCGATATGAAAATTAGCTCAAACTTCTTGCGTTGCGTCTCGGTCAAACTGTTATACATGGCCACGAGCTTTGGGGTGAATCTGACGCAAGGCCCGCACCAACTCGCGGAAAAATAAACTGCTATATATTCTTTATCGACTAACAGATCTTTATCAAAGGACTTCACTCGGTTACCTTCAAGTTTGACAAATCGCGCTCGGCACTTGGCCAAAAGCTTATTCTTAAAATTCAGGTCCTTTGCGGTATCTGGTTCTCCCCCATCAATGCTTTCGCTCTCGGCATCCGTCTTCGTATTTTCCTCTGGCAGTTTTTTTTCTTTTGATGAAAGGGCTGCCTCTGTGTTGGAGATCGATGGGTGATGATCGATCTTTTTAGGTTGCATCCCTTGTTTTGCTACTTCGTCTACTTTGTTTTCTTGCCCGATCTTTTTATCCCCAACTCCGTCATATCGCGACTTTGCCCGTGCAACGATATCTGTCTTTTCATGCGGCACATGCACCTCGGCAGGGTTGAATTCAAGCACCACTTTATCCTTTTCCACCTTGAGCAACTTTAACGTTTTCCCCTTGGCTAAAGTCGCTTGTCCGATTGACCTACCATTCAAAATCAAATCAACCTTTACCTCTTCGACTAACTCGACCTCTTCTGGCCACAAGTCGTCACGAAGCGGAATTAGCGCAGGACTAAAGCCCCCAGAAGGATATCCTGTCGTAGCGAGTAGCACAGTTCCTGCCACTACGCACGATATCTTACTCCACCCCCATGATCTACGGTGACCGATCACAGCAGAATTCTACGTTTCTCTATCCCAGGCTGTCAATCGCCGCTGATGCCGCTGATACAGAGCAATCTCCTTCACACCTGCAGCCTGCAGCACTTCCCTTAGCCGCTCATATCCCTCTCCGAGCTGCGCGTAAGAATGCGCATCGGATGAAATCGTGATCGTCACGCCGAGCTTTACAGCCTCGCGTATCAATTCAAGGCTTGGATAACATTCTCCCACAGGTTTACGCCAGCCTGCCGTATTGATCTCAATAGACTTACCTGCCTTTGCGATCCGCTCCAGCAATGGAACAAACAGCTTTTGGTTAACCTCTTCACTCACCCGATGTCCATGAATTTTCACCAAATCGAGATGCGAAAAACAATCCACCGCCCCGTAAGCCATCATTTTCTCCAGCTCCGCAACATACAACTCATACGCCCGCTCCACACCGTGTCGATCGAATTGCGACGCGCCTTCCAGTGAATCAAACATTACCGCTTCCCCCGGCAAATAATGGATAGAACCCAAGACATAATCTAGTTCCTCCCAATGCTCTTCAACCCAGCGTCGACCTCGTTCACCCGTAACAGGATCATTATCCAGCTCGATCCCCTTCAAAAATCGCACTTGAGGATAGGCTTCGGCCAGCTGATCTACGGCCTCTAAAGCTACTCCGTCGCAATAACGATCATGGTCTGTGAACGCAATTTCACGAATCCCTTGAGCCAGCGCTCGCTCCGCCCATGGCTTCAGCAGTTCCATATCATACCGCTGTAAGCGATGCCCTTGTGGATGAGTGTGGTAATCAGCAATCATTTTTATTTGCAGATAGGATTAACGGTCAAACTGCCGTTGCCTCGGCAGAGGTGCCTTTAAGCGTGCCCACGTGGTGCCCTCCGGCACAATCCGATCACCGACTTTCACGCCGTTCAAGGCAAACCACCCCCTATTCATTTCCAATGCGAAAGCGACTCGATCGCTTTTACTCACGACAGGCGTCATGTCCAAGGGTTTCAAATCGTGCAGCTCTAGTATTACTCCTTCACGATCTAAGTAAGCTACCGTCAGTGGAATGTAAGTGTTTGCCATCCAGAATGACGCTCGGCGCTCTTGTCCGAAGACAAAAAGCATCCCCTCATTATCCCCGAGACTTTTTCGAAACATCAACCCCATCGCCATTTCACCCGGCCTTCGCGCCACTTCCGCTGTAATGAGAGGTGCTTGCCCTACCCTTAATTTAATCGTTTGAAGCTTGGCTTGAGGTTGACCTTCCATGGTAGCGGGAGAAGTCATCACCCCGCTCCACAAAAAAAGCGCCATCAGTCCCCACAGCAGAGATCGACGCATCATAACGGTATTGTATCCGCAGGGCAAATTAGGCAACTTTTCACGGATGTCACGCACAACACGTCTCCCCAAGACTTGGGTTATCAAGCTCGGCACCGGCATACTTTCCCTTCCAAACGGCCAGCTCGACCTCGATCAGATCCACACCCTGAGCCGTCAAATCGCCATTCTTAAACGCTCCATGCGCATCCATCCAATCTTGGTTACATCAGGAGCCATCGGTGCAGGAATGACGACGCTCAATCTCAAAAAACGCCCCACAATCATTGAGCAACTCCAATCTTGCGCGGCTATCGGTCAACCCCTCCTCATGCATCACTACGAGACAGCTTTCCGAACCCACAACCTCCACATTGCACAAATTCTCCTCACCTATCTCGATCTCGATAGCCGACAGCTTTATACCAATACTCGCAAGACGCTCCTTTACCTTCTCTCGCTGCCTAACATCATCCCCATCATCAACGAAAACGATGTTGTCTCCTACGAAGAAATCAAATTCGGCGATAACGACCGCCTCTCTGCCCATGTCGCCGCCATGATTCCGGCAGACTTACTAGTTCTGCTTACCACGGTAGACGGTCTTTATTCTAAACCTAATGGAACTGGGCAACTCATCCGTCGGCTAACTCAGATCACGCCCAAAGTAGAAGCGATGGCTGGCAACACCCCTCACACTCGCTCTGTCGGAGGAATGACAACCAAGCTCCTCGCCGCTCGGATTGCGCAGGAAGCCGGCATCCCTACACGGATCGCCAACGGTCGCACGCCAGACGTCTTGATCCAGCTTGCTCGAGGCCGATCCATCGGCACATTGATCCAATCCACCACTAAAACCTCCAGCAACAAATCATCCCCATGAAATCCCTAGCAAACCTCATCGCTGAAAAAGCCCATAACGCCCGTCACGCAGCGCGCACCCTAGCTGCTCAATACGCAGCCGATCCCGACCTTTACAACCGCCTTCTACATGCCATCGCTCAAGCAATTGAAGAACGTCGAGAGCAGATTCACCAGGCCAATCAAAAAGACCTTGCCCATGCAGAAGCAGCAGGATTAGCGCCAGCCATGCTGGATCGCCTACGGTTGAAGGAAAACATTTTTCAAGAGATGGTTCAAGGCGTTCGACAAGTCGCACAGCTTCCTAATCCGCTGGGGGAAATTTTAAGTGAATGGACCCTTCCCAACGGCCTCCACATCCAGAAGAAACGTGTCCCAATCGGTAATATCGGCATCATTTATGAGTCGCGCCCGAATGTCACCGTAGATGCTTCGATCCTTTGTCTCAAGACGGGCAACGCCGTCATACTCCGAGGCGGATCAGAGGCATTTCATTCTAATCAGGCTCTGGTCGAAGCTATGCGCGACGGCCTAGCACGAGCACATTCATCTACGGCAGCGGAGATTGTGCAATTTATCCCCACAACTGACCGCGCGGCAATCATAGCCATGGCGCAGGCTGAAGGTTCACTCGATCTTCTGATTCCACGAGGAGGAAAAGGCCTAATCCGCACAGTCATGGAGAACGCCCGCGTGCCTGTAATTAAGCACTACGAGGGGATTTGCATCCTATACGTGCATGCTGCTGCTGATCTCGAAATGGCTAAGCAAATTATTTTGAACGCCAAGACGCAAAAACCTGCTGTCTGTAATGCTGTCGAGACAGTCTTGATAGATGAAGCCATCGCAGGGCAAGCCATTCCCCTGCTTTTTCAAGCATTAGCTGAGCGCAACGTTAAAATCGTGACAACGCCAGAAGTCGAAAAAATGTGGCACGAATCGCCTCATGCAAAATCGTGCTCGATACAGTTTGAATCTGCGATGGAAGAGACTTGGCGAACGGAATTTCTCTCCCTCACCCTTGCGGTGCGAGTAGTTTCCGGCTTGCAAGCGGCTATTGAGCACATTGAAACCTACGGCTCGCATCACTCCGACGGGATTATCACAGAGGATACTCAGGTAGCTGAGCAATTCTTAAACGAAGTAGACTCCGCCACTGTCTATTGGAATGCCTCGACGCGTTTCACTGATGGCGGCCAATTCGGCTTCGGCGCTGAGATCGGTATCAGCACCGATAAAATCCACGCGCGCGGGCCTATGGCGCTCCCCGAGCTCACCTCTTATAAATACCTCATCCGCGGTAAAGGCCAAATTCGGACCTAGGCACTTCGGAGGGCGCGGACGACTGTCGCACATCGGGTGCACAGTGTCGGATAATCTGTGTGTGTGCCGACACTTTCATCATACTTCCAGCAACGCTCACATTTAGTGCCTCGAGCAGGGTGGACGGAGATGGTTTCCTCCGAGCCCGAGTGCAAATCCACTTGCGATACGATACAAATTTCGGCTAACAATTCCGCATCCGCATCTGAAAAATCATTCGTCACGATTTCTAGACGCGTTTCTAAACTTTTACCAATTTGTTTAGCCTGTCGGGCCGCTTCGAGCGCGACAAGAGCGCGGTCTCTCAACGCGAGAAGTTTCTCCCATCGTCGCCTGATAGTCGTTGACTCTGGGATCTGCTCCACTGCGGGGAAAAGTGAAATGTGGATTGAATCAGGGTGCCCTAGGTGCGACCAAGCCTCTTCCGTGGTAAAAGGAATAATCGGAGCCAAAAGCTTCAATAAAGCGTCTAGACAACGATACATCAATGTCTGTGCAGCACGACGAGCGCGATTGGTTTCACCGTCGCAATACATGCGGTCCTTTCGGACGTCGATGTAGAGACTGGAGAGACGCGTGACGCAAAATTGATTCAGCGTGTGATAGACGCGATGAAAAGCGAACGTCTCATAAGCCTCGCGACAAGTCTGGATGACGGTCTGCAGCTCCATGAAAAGATAACGCTCGAGCTCAGGCCATTCGTTGTAGGGCACGCTGTGCGCCTCTGGATTGAAGCCGTTTAAGTTGGCCAGAAGAATCCGTATTGTGTTGCGAAAGGTGCGGTAGGTATCCGAGACGTGTTTGAAAATTTCCTCTGAATAAGGAACGTTCTCGCGGTATTCCTCACTGGCGACCCACAGGCGGAGGATGTCCGCGCCGTATTGGTTGACGAGACTTAGGAGGTCAACGGGTTTCTGATAGGTCGAGGATTTTGAAAGTTTCTTTCCGTCGAGGTCTACGACGAATCCACTGGTGAGCACCTTGCGAAACGGCGCTTGACCTGTTATCGCCACGGAAAGCAGTAGAGAGGATTGAAACCAACCGCGATGTTGATCGCTGCCTTCAAGGTAAAGATCAGCAGGAAAAAGCTGCGGGTGAAGAACGGCGCGCCAACTGCAGCCAGAGTCGATCCAGACGTCGATGGTATCGAGGGATTTTTTCAGACCTTGAGGAAGGCCTAGAGCGTCAGATAGCTGGTCGGAAGACCATTCAAACCAAATATTTGTCCCATGTTTTTCCACGAGATCAGCCAGCCTTCTAACGCTTTCGGGAGACCACACGGGCTGGTCTTGAGCATCATAAAAAACAGGGAGCGGAACACCCCACGTGCGTTGACGCGAGATACACCAATCAGCTCGAGATTCTACAGCGGCACGGATGCGATTGCGTCCCCAACTCGGAATCCATTGGACGCGCTCAATGGAATCTAAAGCTTTAGGTTTGATTGCCTCAACGCGGATAAACCACTGCTTGACAGCGCGGAAGATCACAGGTGTCTTCGATCGCCAACAGTGTGGATAATCGTGGAGATAAGTTTCCTCAGCCCAGAGTAAACCGCGCTGGCTGAGGAGATCACGGATGGTGGGGTTGGCATCGAAAACGTATCGGCCGATAACTTCTGGAATCTGTGCTTCTGCGGTGAGGCGGCCGTTTTCATCCACAGGGGAAAGGAGAGGCAGGCCGTGTTGTTGGCCAAGGTGATAGTCGTCCATGCCATGTCCCGGTGCAATATGAACAAGACCTGTGCCCGTGTCGTCGGTAACAAATGCGGCGGTATAAATTTTACCTGCGCGAGGAAGGAGGGGGTGATGATAAGTGAGGCCTTCGAGATCTTGACCTAAGATTGGGGCACTGATTGGTCGAGCCGTGCTGAGGTGGGGGATTCGAGGAGCAAGAGTCGCGAGGGCAATGATAGCCCCTTGGCCAGTTGAAAACGCTTGGTAAGCAAGGTGTGGAGCTACGGCTACGGCGAGGTTGGCTGGCAAAGTCCAAGGTGTCGTGGTCCAGATGAGCAGGGATGTGTCTTCTGGGAGTTGAAGTTTTTTAGCTGAGTCGGATGTGAGAGGGAAGCGGACGTAGATAGAGAGATCTTCTTTCGGGGTATATTCGATTTCAGCTTCAGCTAGTGCAGTCTGACAGCCGGTGCTCCAGTGGACGGGGCGGTATCCTTGATAGATGAGGTTTTTTTCTAAAAGATCAGCGAGGGTGCGTAGAATTTGAGCTTCGTAGCGAGGGTCAATAGTGAGGTAGGGATTTTGCCAGTCTGCAAATGCGCCGAGGCGTTCAAACTGACTGCGTTGAATGGAGATATACCGCCGAGCGTAAGCTTCGCTTTTTTGGCGGATGATCAGAGGATCGCTAGATTGCTCGCCGGCTTCTTTGATCATTTTGTGTTCAATGGGAAGACCGTGGCAGTCCCAACCTGGGATGAAGGGTGTAGAGAAGCCGGCCATCGTTTTGGATTTGAGGACGATGTCTTTGAGGGTGCGATTAAGGGCATGGCCGAGATGGGCATCGCCGTTAGCAAAAGGCGGGCCATCGTGAAGAATGAAGAGGGGAGCGCCGCGGCGCGCTTCTTGGATTCGGGAATAGATGTTTTCTTTCTGCCACCGAGCGAGAATTTGGGGTTCGCGCTTAGGTAGATCGGCTTTCATCGGGAAAGCCGTGGTGGGAAGGAGAAGGGTATCTTTTATGGCCATGAATAGTTGATAGATAAGAAAAGTTTATGAGGTCAAATTTTTGACGAGGACTTTGGAATTACGTTTGCTGCTGTCGTATTTTTCGCGTCGTGCTTCAGGGAGGATATCGGGTGTGGCTTCAAGGTAACCGCCTTTTTGTTGGAAGTAATTGAAGGCCTGTGTTGAAAGAGCGAAAATTTGTTTGTAACCGCGCTCTCGGGCGAGGTTTTCGACGAAAAGCATAAGTTTCTTTCCAATGCCTTGATTTTCGTGGGATCGAGAGACGTAGAGGCATGCCATTTCGGCTTTGTTGTCGTTCGGGTAAGGGTGTAGAGCAACGCAACCGACGATGTTACGGTCGATTTCATAGACGTAGTAGTCTGAGATTTTTTGGAGGATGTCTTGTTTGGAACGTTTAATAAGTTCTTCGGCTTGGACGGATTCGCGGACCAGACTGAGTATGCTGCGGATATCCTTTTTAAGGGCGCGCCGGATGGCGGCATATTCGTTGGCATAAATCATGGTGCCGACTCCTTCAGCGGAGAAAATTTCACTGAGGAGGGCTTCATCTACGCGGCCATTGATGATGTGGGAGCGGCTGACGCCGTTGCGGCAGGCGCGTATTGAGTGATCGAGTTTAGAGACGAGCGCCTGTGGAATTTCGTTTTTATATTTTTTGGCGTATTCTTCCGCTTCGGCAATGGACATCTGGGTGATGAGTTTATCTTGTTTGTAGAGGCCGTTGTGCTCTGTGAGGAATATGATTTTGGTCGCTTTGAGCGATTCAGCCACACTGAGGGCGACGCTGTCGGAGTTGACGCGGAAGGTGCGTCCATCGCCATCGAATCCTAGTGGAGGTAGGACGGGAATGATGCCTTTGTCGAGGAGCGTCGTGATGTATTCAAGGTCTATGCGTTCGACTTTGCCTGTGTATTGGTGATCGACTCCGCTGATGATGCCAAGGGGGTGGGCGATCACGGCGTTGGTGTTAGCGGCGCGGAGGTCGGAGGAGGCGAGGCCTTCGAGGATTTCGTGGGTGAGGCGATTGGCAGCGGTGATCGCTAGATCGAGTGTTGTAGCATCGGTAATGCCGGTGCCGTCTGCATTGGAGATGGTTGTGCCTGTGGCTTGTGCGATTTGTTTCAATTGGTGCGAGATGCCGTGGACGAGGATGAGTTTAATGTTCAAGCTGCGGAGGACAGCTAAATCGAGGACGATGTTGGTGAAGTTTTCATGTGCCGCGATGATACCGTCCATTGCGATGACGAAGGTTTTTTCACGGAACTGCGGGATATATGTGAGAATGCCGCGAAGATCAGTGACGTTCATGATGTAAGATTAGGAGCGATTTACGGGGGTATTGTTTAATGATGTGCGCACCAGGTGGCAAGCAAGTTGAATAGCGGCGATCATGCTTGAGGGGTCGGCGATGTTTTTGCCTGCGATGTCGAGGGCGGTGCCGTGGTCTGGGGAGGTGCGAATGAGTGGAAGTCCGAGAGTGACGTTGACTCCTGTGCTGAAAGCTAGGAGTTTGAAAGGGATGAGCGCTTGATCGTGGTAGGCAGCGATGATGCCTTGAAAATCTCCACGGGCTGCTCGGTAGTAGAGGGTGTCGGGCGAGTATGGGCCAGAAATAGGTATGCCCTCGGCTTGTAGCTCTGAAATAGCACTTTGAGCGATCACTTCCTCGTAGCCTATATAGCCTTCTTCTCCAGCATGAGGATTGAGCCCAGCTAAAGCGATTTGGTAACCATTCGGATAAAAGGAGGCGAGAAATTGGGAGTAAACTTTCGCTACCTGCTGGATTCGTTTTTTGGTGTAAAATCGCGGTGCTTCTGAGAGAGGAATGTGTGCGGAAAGGAGCGCTACACTGAGCTTTGGGTCATGCATGACCATGACGGCAGAGTCCAATGGTAAGCCGCAGGCATGAGAGAAGAATTCGGTGTGGCCTGGAAACGAGAAGCCGATGCGGGACATGTTTTTTTTATGGATAGGAGCTGTGACAATGGCTGAGATTTGGCCTGTCTTCCAGGCTTGTATGGCCTCTTGAAGGGCTTGATAGGCGGCTCGAGCCGAGGCGAGTGTGAGTTCACCAGGCCTATGAGGATGAGTTTCTCCGAAGATTGCGTAGTGGAAATCTTTGGGAATCGAGGAGGAAGATAAGGCTTTATGAACTATCTCTGGGCCAATACCAGCAGGCTCTCCTAGGGTGATGCCGATGGAATTCACGGGTTTCGAAAGGCACCTGATAAGACTAGAGACTAAAACATTTTAATGAATGCCTTGGCTCGAAGGCTATCGACCCATTCCTGCATTCTTTTGGTTTGTTCTTCTTGAAGAAGTTGATTGTGGATTTGCTCACGAACCTTGGAAAGCGGAGTCACCGACTCAGCTTTTAGATCTGTGAGCTTGAGGATGTAGTAGCCTTCGTTGGTTGTGATGACTGGGCTTATCTGACCTTTAGATAGGGTGTTGGCCGCGGCCATGAGCTCAGGGCGTAAGGTGTTTTTAGTAACCCAACCGATATCGCCACCTTGGTCTTTGCTTGAAGCTTCACTGTAAGTGCGGGCGAGCTCTTCAAAACTCGATCCGGTTTCCAATTTGTCGTGAATTTCGTTGGCTAGTGCAAGATTGGGATCGATTTCTTGAGTAGTGCCGTCGGGGAGGTTTTGTTTTTCCGGGAATAGCCCACGACGAATGAAGATGAGACTGATGCGCATTTCGCGGTCTGTCTTAAATTGGTGGATGTTGTTTTTGTAATACTGCTCGATGCGCTTGGGCGAGATGACGGGAGTGCCTCCACCGTAGCGAGCCCGCATTGCTGCGACAATGATTTCATCTCGGAGCTCACGTTTGTAGGCCTCGAGTGTCATGTTGTTGCTTTGTAGCGTTCTTATGAAAGCAGCGCGGTCGCCGCCGAATTTATCGCGGATAATTTGTTGGAGACGGTTTTCGATAAAATTGTCAGGAATTGTTAGGCCGCGTTTGTTGAATTCTTGAATAATGAGTTCTCGGTCGATGAGTGTCTTTAGGGCGCTAAGGCGAAGCTCTTTTATTTTTTTATCGAGATCTGGTCCTTTGTAATTCTCGCGGAGCATCATTTCCGAGGCATCAGCGATTCTTCGCACATCTGTGAAAGTGATCACTCGGTCATTAACAATCGCCGCAATTCCATTGACCATCAATTGGGCAACTGATGGGGAAGCGCTCAGAACCGCAACGATCACGGCCAGCGTAATTAGTGGCTTGAAGAGGGGTGTAGTTTTTCGTTTTGTATAAAACTGCGAATCCATTTTTTGAGTTCTTGTAACTTAAGAAGGGGGTCTTGGGCGGTCAAGCGTGGAAACTTTCCGCCTATCATGATGAAATCGTTATTTCGCTTGAGAATGATTTTGTTGTTTTGCGTTTCGACGTGGGAGATTTGAGCTTGCGCAGCGAGTATGCGGATATGGTGTATCTCAAGGAGTAGGGTGACGGGGAGAGGCCAAGGGCCGTAGCAATCACGCCACTCCTCGCAGAGTTGATCCAGTTCACTAGGAGTGAGGGCTTCGTTAAGTCGTTTATAATTTTCAATGATTCCCTCTTGGTCTTGGAAGTAAGTTTTGGGGAGATAGGCATGATGAACGCCATCTGTGGAAGGATGACTCGGCTCTGAGAGGCTTATAAAATCGATCCGTAAGCGTGTTTCGTTTTGCCAGGCGGGACGTTCACCTTTTAGGCTGCTGACAGCGGCTTTTAGTAGGCGGCAGTAAAGGTCAAAGCCGATAGTAGAAATGTGGCCGCTTTGTTCAACACCAAGTAAATTTCCTGCTCCACGGAGCTCAAGGTCGCGCATTGAAATTTTAAAGCCGTCTCCGAGCTTGGAGTATTGTTGGAGGGCGTTGACTCTTTTTCTTGCGTTGGTGACGCTCATCAAATGGCGAGGAAGGAGGAGGTAAGCATAGCCTTTATGATGAGCACGGCCGACCCGTCCCCGGAGTTGATACAGGTCTGAAAGACCGAAACGATCAGCGCGATCGATGATGATCGTGTTGGCGTTCGGAATATCGAGGCCATTCTCAATGATGGAGGTTGCGAGTAGTAGATCCGTTTTCCCATCCACAAAGCGCTGCATGACCTCTTCGAGTTGGTGTTTAGGCATCCTTCCGTGACCGACATCAATTTTACATTCAGGGAGGAGGGATCGGATACGGTCTGCAAGGGTATAGATCGAGCCAATGCGGTTATGGAGGAAGTAAATTTGGCCGTTTCTGGAGAGTTCGCGCTCGATGGCAGCCTTGATGATGCGCTCGTCATAGGGGCAGATGATAGTTTCCACGGGGAGACGGTTAGCCGGTGGTGTCTCAATCACGCTCATATCTTTGACCCCGGCCAGCGAGAGATAAAGCGTGCGGGGAATAGGGGTGGCAGAAAGACTTAAAATATGAACGAGCCGATGTCGTTCTTTGAATTTTTCTTTTTGTATGACACCGAATCGTTGCTCTTCATCAATCACGACTAGGCCGAGGTCTTTGAAGTGGACATCAGGGGAGAGCAGACGATGTGTGCCGACAACAATGTCCACTTTGCCGTCTGCAATTGCTTCAATGATGATCTTTTGTTCCTTTTGAGTTTTGAAGCGATTTAGCAGCTCGATTTTGATGGGATAGTCGGCCATGCGTTCGCATAGGTTGCGATAATGTTGTTGGGCAAGCACTGTTGTAGGAGCGAGGAATGCGGCTTGTTTGCCTGAAATGGCGCATTTGAAAAGCGCGCGAATGGCGACTTCGGTTTTTCCGAAACCTACATCTCCACAGATCAAGCGATCCATGGGACGAGTGGACTGCATGTCAGCTTTGGTTGCAGCAATAGCCTTGGATTGATCAGGGGTCGGTTCATAGATAAAACTCATTTCAAATTCCCTTTGCCAATCATCGTCCTCTGGGAAGGCATACCCCTGCAAGGTCTCTCGCTCTGCTTGAATTTTCAATAATTTGGCCGCATAATCCCATATAGCTTTTTCGGCATTCTTTTTAGCGCGTTCCCATCGGTTTCCGCCGAGGGTGTCAAGTTGGGGAGCTTTTTTATTGACTCCTACATATCTCGAAATGAGGTAGGATTGACTTAAGGGAACGTATAGCTTCGCTCCCTCAGCATACTCTAGGACGATGGCTTCTTCTCCAGAATTTGAATCTTCTGAGGGGATAGTTTGCAATCCACGATAACGTCCGATTCCATGGTGGAGATGCACCACGTAGTCACCCTGTGCCAGCTCGCTCAGAGAAAAACTTAACGATTGCCCGCGCACTCGTGCTAGACGTTCCTTTTTTCTTAAGACACGCAACGTCTGGTATCGCCCGAAAATTTCTGCGTCGGTAATTAAGACCCATCTTCCCTCTGGATAGGTAAATCCATGTAGGAGAGGGATCTGATGGAAACGCAGTTTTTTCAGTGTTTCGGCGGTCAACTCTTCCTCGATGATTTGGCGCAAGCGTTGTTCTTCCCCTTCATTGTTACAACAGACGTCTATCTGCCAATGCGTTTCAATCCAGTGTTTTAAATGTGTAAAAAAGAGTCGGCGACGGTTTACTTGCAAGACCTGGTCATGCTCGAATGGGCGTGTTGCAAGAAGGAAACTGTGCTCAAAGCACTCGATACCACACGTATAGGTTGTGCTCTCGACGTCGTAGCGATTGCACCAGATAGCTTTTTTTTCTTTTACGAGTGAGTGGAGTAAGGTTTCTATAGGGGTTAAAGAGGGGGCAATTCCTTGCTCTTGGGAAGGATGGTGGATCAACATCTCGACTCGATCGATAGGATTGAGCGAGCGTTGTAGATCAGGATCAAAATAACGAATCGAGCTTATCGTATCATCTTCCCATTCTATCCGAATAGGGTGTAGTGAGTCCCATGGCCAGACGTCTAGGATTGCACCTCTCTGAGTCCAATGCCCGACTTGATAAACTTTGCGCTCTCGCAAAAGGTTGGCATCGATTAGTTGTTGAATAAAACTTTCAATCGAAATGCGATCTCCTCGTGTAAGGCAAATCACCAGGCGCTGTAGAGTTTCCAAATCGATCTGTTTTTGGTTCAACGAAGCCTGAGTGATCAGGCCGACGTCTGCATCGAGGCGTATCAATCGCTTCCACGCTGCCCACTGTTCCAGCTCGATCTGTAGGTCGGGCACCCCCATTTCCTCTTTCCAATCGCTCTGCGGATAAAAAACACAGTCTACTCCCCAAGAGATGAGATCGGATGCAAGGGCCTCTTGAGTTTTCACATCTTCGCATATCCAAAAAAGAGGGCGCTGTTTTTTGCCGGCTACGTTTTTTTTCACAAGCTCGCTCATCAGCCAGGCTTGAGCAGCCAGAGGCAACCCCTTGCAATCAATCTGGTCTGCTCGTTCAATCCCTTTGAGTAGGGATTGCCAGGTCTCTTGCGGAATTCGATCTGCAAAACTCAGTGTGTTCATGTATTCAATTTTGAAATTTATGAAAAATGACCTTGATTAGCAAAATGCTGCATCCCAGCCCTTAAAATTCTTGGCCTTATGAAAATCTATGTGCTTAAAGTTTCTCAAGAACTTCCTCTTTCGCTGGGTCGAGCATGGGATTTTATATCCGATCCGCGCAACCTTCCGCAAATCACGCCTCGCGATATGGCTTTCAAAATTACGTCTCAGCCACCACCTAAGATTTATCCAGGACTTATTATTACCTACCGTGTCGCGCCACTCTTTGGAATTCCCTTGACTTGGGTCACGGAGATCACGCACGTGCGAGAGCCAAATTATTTTGTGGATGAACAACGTTTTGGTCCTTACCGATTGTGGCACCATGAGCATCACTTGACGCCGATCACCCCAGACAAAACGCAGATGGACGATATCGTGCACTATGCTCTTCCGTTTGATCCGTTTTCGCGCATAGTCCATCCGTTACTTGTAAAAAAGAGGCTTGAGGAGATTTTCAACTTTCGGCGTGAGGCACTACGTCGGTTGTTTTCCGAAGGGTAGTCGCCAAACCATACGAAATAATAAACTTCAATCCTTCCTCTACGCTTAACCCATGCTCCCAGATCAGAGCGTCCCTTTTAATAAGCAAAGTAAAGCCCGTGACTGGCGTCGGAGAATTGGGCAAAAAAACAGAACAATATTCATCCTCCTCTGTCAATTTCACGCGGCCGGTAACGAATCCTACTGCACAGATTGCTGTGCCGTGATTTTCCAGGAGCGGCACAAGAACCATTTGGTTAAACTTCATGGCACTCCCCTCCCCGCTCATCTCTTGCACAGCATGCATCGTCTGCTTTAGAGCCTGATAAATGCTCTTCACTAAGGGGATTTTTAAAAATAGCGTATCCACAGCTTTGACGATGGTGCGCCCCAGGAAGTTTCCAACGCCAATCCCCACAAGTAATACGAAAATCAGTGTGACCCAAAACCCACCGCCGGGAATGGTGCCACCGTGATGTTCTCTGAAATAATCAGACCCGGGAAGCCAACTATGACTGATTAGCCAGCGCAACACTTGATCGGAAGGTTCGTTGATGAGTTGATAGACAAATTGAACGATCCATAAGGTTACACCGATCGGAACCACTACGAGAAGTCCACGCAAAAAATTATCACGGAGAGCATGCCAAATATGCTTTGTCAGAGACTGGTTTTTCATAAGGTATGTATGTTACCCAGCAAGTCAAGGGGCTTGAGCGTCTTTGTTTACGTTGGACCGCTCAAGACACTCAAAAAGCCAGTGTAGCAGACTGTTTCAGGTTGCATGTGAAACGGATAATAAGCTCCACGAGTAGAGCCTCAATTTTCTAGCCTTCTTGAGGATGCAAAGTTGTTTTCTCGACGAGGCAGATGTGGACTCTACAAGAGACAAAAACAATGAATTCAATTCAGATCTCCATCAACGGCTTGCTGCGGTCCGTCACTTTCTGATTATCCAAAATTCAAGCCCCACCCATCGTCAGGAGCTACACTGTCAGCACCGCTCATCTCTGCCACTCCCTCGGCATCCTTCTCTGCAGTCTGTTCTTCTTGCACCTCATGTGCAATGAGTCTGAGTTCTTGTCCCCCTTGCATCTTGGGGGCTGCTAGTTGAGTCGCTGTATGTCACGTTATAAATTATGATAGACTATTGCTGAGTTATCCTAGCCAAATTTTAAAAAAATTTTTGTGTAGCAGCATTCTCTGTGCTAATCTCTCCAATCTTGAATCTATAAGCCTCTGCAAAGTTAAAGGATGAGGAGTCTTATAAAATCTATGACTCGCTAGGTGCAATCATTTTCAAGACTTTATTTTTCTGTAAACCATCAAGCCTCCTTATTTCTACACCAGTTTTAAAGCCTAAAGCCGCGATCGTTGGCTTCTCTTTGCTTATCTATACAAGGCGCTTGATTTTTACTAAAAAATAGTAAATACTTGTCATCCAATAGTTTGGTGATTTTTTTTGGTTGACAAAACAAATCGATCATAAAGTATCATCCACGGCATGATTTTCACACTGAGACGTGACTGGTTCTCAGATTTTTCACTGCGAAATCATAATCTTAGCACGTCTCATCGCCACGACATAAAGGTTAAGACTCAAGACTGAAGGTAAAAGCTTCAGCATTGTTGCGCATCATAGAGTCAAGAAAAAACACGTTGCTGCGGCAAGCCATACGCATTATCTGCAAGCAGCGTCTGGAGCAACTCTGTTTTGCTTGAGTTTAGTCCTCTTTACACTTTCCCATCAAAACCTTCAAACCTCAAACAAAAGACTAAAAACTGAACTACAAACCCAAACCTATGAAAAAACAAACAATACACCCAGCTCATAAAAAAGGCCTCATTAATCGATGGATAATGATAGGGATAGCCTTGGGATGTTTATCCCTGATTGTGATTCTGCATTATTATGGAGCGGATAATGAAAACACCTCAGAAGAGCAAATGGTTAAATCTGAATCTATAAAAGAACCCTTTCTTCAAGTTGTCTCAGGACAAATATCGAGTCTAGGTAAAAACTTGGTAAAATCATTATCTAGGTTGGCTAGTAAGCGAGGTGAAGAGGTCTCTTCAGCCCCAACCCTTCCGGATGTATATGAAAAAGCAAAACGGATGGCTGAGAAGATAGCAGGGAAAGATCCCTTTGAGGCGTTTAAGATCTTAGAACAATCTATGCCTGTTCCTGTCATCAAAAATCAAGGGCCTCGATTTGCTAGGATGGTTACTGACGGAAGGACAGCCAACTTTCAATCTATAAATGGTCGTCTACCGAGGTTATTGATTGCAGAGGGGCAGAAAATAGAGGTTTCTATTGATTGGCCTGAACTTCTACCGGCTAGGGGTGGACATGGAGGTGCGTTCGTCGGAGCTATAGATGGAGGCAAAGTTAATGGAAAATTCCATCAACAATGGATCGAGCTAGATCAATCAGGAAAGCTTAGCTTTACATTCGAGTGTGGCTTAACTCCTGGGCTTTATCAGGTGACATTAGCCACTCCTGAAGGTAGACAGGGGTCTATAGAATTTTGGGTTCCATTAGAGGTTGAAGGTCAGAATTCTTACGATGCCGAGTTTAGAGTCAGAAAAGCAAGTTTTATGACAAAGGAAAGCTCGCCCATGCGCAATTTAGTTAAGAAGTCCGCTAAGAACAAAATCATTTCAATATCGAATAGACGTTTTGAGGTTCAACGCAAAACTAAAACGTCAAGGACGTCACAATCACAGGACATTTCCTCACTCGCCTTAAGTAACAAATAAACTAATATAGAAAGGAAATCTAGCTTATGAATATAAACTATAAACAAATTAGAACATATCTTTAAGGCCTCGCTGATCGCTGTGTTTTTAACTGGGATCACGAACAATGCTCACGCGAATAATCCCAATCCATGCGGAAATCCTCCCAAACCAGTCAATAATAACAATGGGCCTTGTGGAGCAGGCACCACGGGGCCGAATCCGATCGAGGTTCGTTCGGGAAATGTGATGCGTACGGTCACAGATATTCGTGTCTGGGGAGTGGTCGGGGATATTCCGTTGGAGTTCAAAAGAACTAGCCATAGCCGTTATCAGAAGCCGCAAGATTATACTTCTGATGAAGGCTACGGAAATGATTTGTTTACTCAGAGTGAATTGAATGATCCGACGGATGCTGCCTATCACGCTTTTAATTTGGCTAATTATCCTCTCGGCATATCAGGGAGTTGGCAACATAACTTTCACATGCCGATATTTTATGCTTTCAGCAAGAACGGACAGCCGCGGCTTAGGGTATTTGATTCAGCAGGAATGAGTCAAATATTCGAGCGAAAGTCTCCGACGGACATCTTTCTCACTTCGATTAGTGACATGCCCGATCGGATTCAATTCAACTACAAGGGGGATCCTACCTTATATATGCTCTATAAAGCTAATGGCGAGCGGTATTTAATCAAGTTTTTGGGGAACGATACATATCGAGTAATGGCTCATATGGATAAGGCAGGTAATGGGCTTAACTATATTTATGAAACGTCACCTCCATATCGGTTAACACAAGTTATCAATGCTCAGACAGGGCGTTTCCTCTCATTTCAATATGGAGGGGTGGATTTAGAGTCAGGAAAAATTCCAATACGATTTGTGCTTACTCAGAATTCCGTGAATTCCGTGGGTAGCGCTGTGAATTTATCTACGGCTAAATCAGTAAATTTGCTCGGCACTTTTAACAATTGGACAAATAATGTTATGGAGCTTGAGAAGGTAGCCCCTGACCGTTGGGAAGGCACGTTTTTGATACCGCCCGGCGATCACCAATATAAATTTTTTATTAATGGTCATCTTTGGCTTGCTGACCCCTTCTCAAATACGAGTAATAACAGTAATGATAACCCTTCTGGCAATACAAAGATCACTGTCGCTCCAGGAAATGGCCTTATCAAAAGTGTGATCACCAGTGACGGTCGTCAGGTGAAATATAGATACAATTATATATGTGCTCAAGGGAAGCTATATCCCACGTTGATAGAGGTAGATTACGGCTATGAATTTGTGGACGATGGCAATGGGCCTGTGATGAAAACGATAAAAGCACACTATTCCTACGTTTCTGAGGTAGGGCATCGCCCGTTATTAGTTGCTGCAGACGATCCACGCTATGAGGGAAAGATGAAGCGAGTGCGTTATGAATACCATCGAAAAGGGGTGGAAGGCTTTGCTAAATATGAAAAAACTTGGGACGAGAAGATAGTCGCAGAAATTATGTTACCCACAAACCCCACGACTGTAAATCAAGCAGAAGGCTGGCGTGGCACACAAAGTCCTTGGGGACAAGGCATATACACTTACTATGTGGGTTCTGCACAGATTGCTTCCGTCACAGATGTCTATGGCATGACGACGAGTTACACCTACGAGCCTGGAGGCGGTTGGTTGAAGACAGTGACGACCCCTGCTGGCACCACGATCTACGAGCGCACACCTCATTTTGGGGCAATCAAGAAAACGACCTTTACAGGCACACTCAACGGTGTGACATACACTCGAGAGACGCAGACCGTCTATACCGACGATAATTTTCCGTTCTATCCCCAAAAGGAGATAGACCCGATGGGCTTCCAAAAGCAATATTTTTACGAAGACACCTCAGACGGGAGAAGGCTAAAGAAGGTAATTTATCCTGACGGCACTTACGAGGAATATACCTATCATTCGTCTGGTCAAGTAGCGACTCGACGGGATCGCGCCGGTCAAATTTGGACAAGTGAGTATCATCCAACTACTAAGTTAAAGATAAAAGATATCGATCCTCTTGGACATGTGACGACCTATACTTATCATCCTTCTGGGCTTCTTGAAAGCGTAACAGACCCGAAGGGTTATAAGACGACTTATTCATACAATCCCCGTGGCAAAATTACTTCTATGATTTATCACAATGCTACGCGGCGACAATTTTTCTATAGCTCGATGGGTTATATGACTGCAGAAAGGAATGAGCTTAATAAAGAATGGCGCTATACCTATGATGAGTTTGGTCGCTTGAAATCGAAGACTGACCCGCTCGGACGCACTACATCCTACTCCTACGATTATGATGCAGTCCCCGGAAGTGGTGGCTCTACTGGATGTAATTGTGCTAATTATGGAGACATCCCACGATTGGTTACCTACCCGAACGGCTTAAAGGTCTATAGTATAATCGAAGGTGAAGGACGAATCAAGGAACGCATCGTGGGACATGAATCAGCTCAACCAGCTACTACAAAGTTTTTCTATAATCCTCAAGGCTGGGTTGCTAAAGTGATTGATCCCAATGGAAATCAAACTCAGTATCTATACAACGCGGCCGGCCTTAAAATTCGAGAGATTGACCCTCTGGGAAGACAAACGCAATTCGAATACAACGCACGTGGAGATCTGGTCAAAATCACACGCCCTGATGGTAAAGTCAAGACTTTCGATTACGATTCTTTAGGTCGAAAAGTTAAAGAAATTAATGAAAACAACGAAGCGACTACATATACTTACACACCCCTTGATGCGATTCACACCATCACTGATGCAAAGGGACAAGTTCATACCTACAGCTACAACAATGCAGGTAGAAAGTCTCAACTTACTTTTCCTGACGGCACATTTGAAAAATGGGATTATGATGAAGCCGGGAACGTAATAAAGTTTACTCGACGCGACGGCACCCAGATCACCTACACCTACGACAACCGCCACCGTCTAGTCCTCTCTGATTTTAGCGATACAACGCCGGATGAGACGCGGACTTATGATGCGGCTGGACGGCTGATACGTGTGCAATCCTCCGTCAGCGACGTCCACATGGCCTATAACGATGCTGGAGAAAAGACCTTCGAATCCCAGCAGCCAATAGAAGGCAGTCATCCCGCATATAGACAATTCTGGTATGGCTATACTCCTAATGGACAGGTAGAATGGATGGTGACCCCATCAAGTGGTGTATATGCATACGGTTGGACAATAAAAGGAGAATTGCATTACGTCTACCACGTTCAAGAACAAACATTTTTAGCTATATACGATTATGATGCCGGTGGGCGGAGAGTGAAACGGACGATGTCCAACGGCACATCAACTGAGTATGGATATGACGCAGCGAATCAGGTGACGATTATTAATCACAAGAAAGGGAATGCCTCTGAGTATTGGGAGGAATATGATTATGACGTGCTAGGCCGGCGTATTAATACGGAATACAATGGCACATCTGTCAGGGATCTATATCAATATGATCCGATAGGGCAGATCAAGGAAGTGAAATATAGCACATTAGACAACGCGAATCCGCAGAGGATACAGACGTGGGATTA
>JANWVL010000081.1 GCA_025056655.1 Candidatus Methylacidiphilales bacterium | reverse complement strand
CAAGAGCTACAGGGAAAAGGCTGGAAAGGGAAAATGCCCCCATATCGTATTAATGAAAATCTTAGAAAGAAACTACTCGCTGAATTTGAAGTGATAAAACAAAACTATTTCAAGCCTCCTAAATCTCAAAAAACTCTATCTTCTACAAATGCCACCATCTTCGATATGGACTTGTTCGCTTACGGCATTATCGGGATAATAGCCATGATAGGACTGATACTCATACTATTATATAAATCAAATCGAAAAGAAAATCCACTATAGAAAAAGCTTTCGATTTGGGCACGGATAAGTTTGGGGATAGTTACATTTATTAGCCTGCCCTGATCAATTCAGACACTATTTGCAGGAATAAGGGAATTATCAGTCAAATGAGGATTGGCTAAAGGTTGGCCAACTCGGCTATCCTACACTAGTCAAAAACAGCATTTCAAAAATTAACTACGGATCATTTTTAGAATACACAGGTGAGGAAATTTCAATTAAAGGCCAGTATGAAAAACGTAATCGCAAATATATCTCTCCCGCTTATCAAACTATTTGTGTAAACAACCAATATGTAGATATATCCACTCAATGTGATGCACACTATCAAGAGGAGCGTGGATACTATAAAGCTATCACTATGAAATTATCGTCGAATGAACCTATCAAGATAAAAATCCTTGAAATACACCGTAAACGAGAAGGTAATCTAAATCAACGTTCTCTGTTTGGATTCGGCGGGGAAGCAAGTATCGGCAACGGGCAGTATGATTATTCTAGAATTGTCTGGACAAAACAAGGTGCTAGTTGGTTAAATACCCAACTGATCTCAGGCGACCCCTACGATGGCCAATTCAAAGATGGTCCCAATCACAATAATCCCCCATGGCAAATTGATGAAATCAAAGTCACCGAGCTTTCCAGCGGCCAAGAAAAAGAATTCCTTCCCAAAATCGAAGACCCAGGCTGGAATAAACGGCGTGACTGGGAGGTGGTCTTAATCCCGATTTATTAACAAAGTCTGGTCAGACCAATTACCCGATGTCGCAGCCAATTATATACAAAAGTTACCGAAACTAATTAAAACAGGGAATGGAGGCCGCAACGGACCCTATGACTATATATTCATGGGAGCAAGAAATGACGGCAAAGCCTACGTCAAAGCTAAGCTAGGAATTCCTCTACCTCAAGAGCACAAGGATAAAGTGATCTTCCGGCTCGCTAAAAATGGCCATCAGATCATGAATGGTTCGCATACATATAATCCGTCTGATAAAACAGTCTCAATCACAGCTGATGGATTAAGCGATGAAGCCGATTACTTCATCGTCTGTGGATACGATAAAAACAACAATGGAAAGCTTGAAGCCGCAGAAAAGAATATCGTAGATGATATCAAACTAAAGATCGTCTCCAGAGAAAAGTATCATTCTGCAATTAATACGTTGAAAAATTTCCCTCTAAATGTGTTTCCTAATGCTCTTAATCTAGTTGAAGCATTTGCCTCAAGCACGACGCCGGAAGGTGCCATAGCAACTCCTACTACTATATATCAAAATGAAAATGGCTTGACTCATAACGTAGGAGTGCTATTCAAACCAGAGGCTAATCCTGGAGATTCGATTACAGCGAATTTTGCTCACAGATCAGAACTTTTGCAAGGTGTGATCAAGAGCCACACATTTAATAATTGGTTGAAAGGAAGATTGAACGAAAGACGAGCCGAAGTGCAGGAAAAACTGACAAAAATACCACCCAATCAAAACACCGTTTGGTTTGAGTGGCGTTATCCGAAACAAGGTTTTCAATTTTCAATAGTTCCAGATTCAGACTTATTTCTAGCTCTTGGGAAGGTGTCTTTTAATATGACGATTCAAGTCCCTGTGATCGAGATGGATATGTAGATAGTAGCACGGGCATCAGACTTTACGGTGAAATGTATGACTTGTATGATTTTGACAGAGATACTCTTCCTATCTTTTTGGACAATGGTGCCTTTGCTCAATCAGGCTATACTCAAGCATCGGACGGAGGACGTGTGTATAAAATCAATATCATATTCTATGGTGACAAATCCCATATACCCTTCAATTTCAAATAAAATCCCTTTTATGAAACTAAAATTATGGATTGTATATCTATTCATCTGCGCTCTTGGCCACGGTCAAACACTCAAAGAGCTAAATGAATTAAAGAACAATATCAGCAAGGCTCAAAACTATCAAGAGCTGGAAAAAATAGTTTCCAGCGATAAATGGTTAAGTCTTCCATCGACTCATGATGTCCGAAGAGAAAAAAATAAAGAGAAACTCAAAATCAAGCAAGCTAAACTAGATATAGGAAATTTGATGATCGATAAATTAATTGAATTGAGCAAACCTGTTTATCTCAATAAAATGACTTTAGATCAACAAGATCTAGAAGACTTATATAGGCTCATGATGCGATTTTTTAGTTATCAAGATTTTAGTAACTACCTCTTCGGATGCTATACTTGGAATGTGATTATATACTCACTGATTGGAAAAATGCTAAAAGATGACGGCTATCTCGAGGTGAAAGAATATCTGGAGAAACATCCATGGCCCAATACTGACTGGAAAAACACACTGAAAGCACTTCAGAAACACGATGATTATCTAATCAAAGAAAATGATGCCTTTCATAAATTCTTAGAAAATGAAATGTATTTAATCATACATATAGCTATAGATCCTACTTTAGTCCAGTATTTGAAAGATTACTGCTTATTCTCAGCAAAAGAAATATATACCAATTCTAGAGTCGTTACGGTTGTCTGTTGGGCTATGGAGAATGAGTATAAAGTTACATCAGCATTGCGAGGTTGGGTTGATTTCTTATGTTCCGGAGGTAGTAATGATCAACTAAATCTTATTAGAATAGAAGAGGTCCTAAAAGAGCGTGACTACGAATATGCATTTCCTCAATTCCAATGCAAATCCTTAAGCAGTTCAATCGTTTGTGATTTACCCAATCTTTACAAAGAAGGAGATTCGATGCGAAATGGTCTATTAAGATTGGTATTAGGTCCTGATTTCGAGAATAAGTGAAATATTCTATTTTCCAACCTTAAAATTGTCTATCTATGCTGAAACAAAAGTTTTATTGGGTTCTTCTGATTGTCATACTCTTGCTGCGCTTATTTTATTTTTGGGATTGGTATAGCACTGAGCATGAATCTGCTCAAGTCAAGATCGTTTTTTGAACGATTTGATAAGATGGATAAAGATGGGGTAAAAGTTTCTATAGAAAATGAGCCTGGGAAGCTTCATCTTAAGTGCGCAATTATAGATAATAAATTATTGACCACGGGAAGCGCGAATTGGTCATCGTATGGATTTTTGATGAATTTATAGGACGTGCTATTTATTCAGTCAAGGAAGATAGTGAATAGGTATAAAAACAAATGGAGCTGGCTTTATAAAAAAGCGAAGCCATGGGTGAGAGACGAGATAGCGAACCGATTGGTTTATTCACGCACTAATCCTGGCGTTGACCCTAATATAGATTACAGTAGGATAATGGGAGGAACAGAGAGGGAGTGGTCAGGCGAGATTCAAGAGAAATTTTCTATGATAGCTAAGGATATTGAGAGTTACTACACACCATTAAGGGATGGGCAAACGAGTAGCGCGATAGAGATGCTTGTTAAAGATATCGAGCAATCAGTGCGTGAAATTAAAGCAGCAATGTATTA
The DNA here is from genome assembly GCA_025056655.1 of Candidatus Methylacidiphilales bacterium. Classification (NCBI taxonomy): domain Bacteria; kingdom Pseudomonadati; phylum Verrucomicrobiota; class Methylacidiphilae; order Methylacidiphilales; species Methylacidiphilales bacterium. The sequence goes on along the minus strand of JANWVL010000081.1, from coordinate 1,561 downwards.
TGTGATTGATGGCGATGTTATCAATAAACTAGTGGATGCAGTGAAGCGCGGTGTAGAGGTAAAGGTGGTCATCAGTGATAAGATGCTTAGAGGTCCGGTAAGCAAATTTTAGAAATGCTAGCAAGAAAAGGTATCAAGGTTTACCTTCCTCCACTCGACGGCGGCACTCAACAAGGAAGTATGCATCTAAAGTGCATGACGATAGACGATCGGATCGTGTGGACAGGGAGCGCGAATTGGACATTCAATGCAAAGGAATTAAATATAGAAGATTATCTACGTATAGAGAATGAAGCTGTAGTTAAATTCTATAGTAACCACCTCCAGTGCCTTACTCAAAATCTCCCCTGAATACAAAACGGCCAACTCAAACAGGAAAGCTTTCGTAGGCGGTTTTTGTTTCACTGATATACCATCACCAAGATCTGCTAGGCTTCCTGGATTGCTTTACCGCTGAAACAGGCAAGTTTGTCGAGCGCTAAAGCCACGACGCTTGGAGAGAACGCCGTAACATAGACACCTGGGCCCCTTCCACGCAAGACATAAATCGCTACGATTGCACTCAGTTCCACCAGCCATGAAATGCTTGATGAAGTCAATCTCATTCACAACATGAATAGCGCATGACCTGCTCTTAAGCGTTTTAACGGCCCTGCCCCTATTTCTATAGGAGCCCGGCTATAGCCAGAACTAAGCTTGTTACAGTTATGCATTGAGCAATCCCCTCTCCTTCATTCACCGCTCAGGATATTTCTTTAAATCCATCTTCTCAGGAATCGGTGAGTTCTTGAAACCTATCTTCAGAACTATCGGAGCCATATTCAAAGCTGTTGGCAAGTGGATTAAGAAAAGTTGGCGGATGGTGTCATCACAGCTGTCTTCCTTACTGCCAGTGTAGCTACTCTGAGAGCGATGGGAGCCTTAGCCGCTGGAGCAACTGCGGCCATTCTTTTCATAGCTGCCGTCGTAGCGGGTGCTGAGGGAGGTTTTGTCAACAGCGCCATCAGCGCAGAAACGCCGCCCTTCAACTCTTACATGAACGCTATCGCTGCGGGAGGTTTCGTCAATGGCAGCGTCGGCGCTATCTTGGCCGGCGGACGCATAAAAGATATCTTCCTTTTACTGGCTTCAAAGGTGCTGTAATCCGTGCGCGTTAACGCTGCGGCAACCTTCGGCATCGGATAAGGCGGACTGTTAGTCACAACGGCGTCCGACAGTCTATATTCTGTGAATTATGCAAGGTCGGCGAATTTGTAATGAAGAGCGCAGCGCATGGGTTGCTGCAAGGAACATTGAGCGAAATTGCAGAGGCGATTTCTTTAGCGGCTCTATTGGCGAAGCCATCGGGAGTGCCGCAGGAGCTCTTGTCAACAGCATCAAGCTGGGCGGCCCGAGGATCTATATAATTAATAGGATCTCCATTCGCGTATCTGTAGAGGCTCATATCTGAGGCATGGCCGAGGGGATCGGCGGCGAGGAAACAGGCGGTGGAATAATGATAAAGCCTCGCCCCCATGTGAATGACGTCGCCTTCGAGGCGATACCCGCGCCAGCCGCTAGC
>JANWVL010000080.1 GCA_025056655.1 Candidatus Methylacidiphilales bacterium | reverse complement strand
TCTCAGCCTCATCCAATCCAACCTCAACCAACCTGTCAACAACACCAACTTCCGCTACGACATCAACACCGACGGCTCCATCACCGCCGCCGACTTCGCCCTCACCCAAAGCAACGTAGGCGGTTCCGCACCGCAGTAAATCGGATTGGCTCTTCATCTCTTGAAGTTCAGCCTTGATATTGAAAGGGGGCAGAGAGCGAGCGCTGTTGTGCGTTTTTACAAAAGAAACTGGCCTCAGAGCCAGAAGGCTTTATGTTATGGTGTTAAACATAGCACCGTATGCCCGAGAAAATCATCATATTCGACACCACCTTGCGCGATGGGGAGCAATGCCCAGGCGCCAGCATGAATCCTAGGGAGAAGCTCGAGGTGGCTCGGCAACTCGCGCGACTCAATGTGGACGTGATCGAGGCGGGGTTTCCTGTGATCAGTGAGGGGGATTTTGCATCGGTGCATCAGATTGCGACGGAGGTCAAAGGGCCGATTATTGCGGGGTTGGCGCGTTGTGTGCCGCGCGATATTGAAGCGGCTGCGGCTGCGGTGAAACCCGCCGGGGATCGGGCGCGGGTCCACGTTTTTTTGGCGACCTCTAAAATTCATCGGGAATATAAGTTGCACAAGGCTTACGATGAGATTGTGCGGCTCGCGGTGGAAGGTGTGAAGCTGGCCAAGAGCTATGTGCGGGACGTGGAGTTTTCGCCCGAGGACGCGTCGCGGACTGAACCTGAATTCTTGGCGCGGGTGACAGAGGCCGTGATTGCTGCAGGCGCAACGACGGTGAATATCCCCGATACCGTTGGTTACGCTGTGCCGGAGCAGTTTGCGGAGTTAATCCGCTATCTGTTTTCTCATGTAAAAAACATCCACGAGGCGGTGATCAGTGTGCATTGTCACAACGATCTTGGGCTTGCGGTGGCGAATTCGTTGGCTGCCATCCAAGCTGGCGCGCGGCAAGTGGAGGGTACGATCAATGGTATCGGTGAACGCGCAGGAAATGCTGCGCTTGAGGAAGTGGTGATGGCGCTCAAGACGCGGTCGGATTTTTATGGGAATTATGAGATCGGAATACACACGCGAGAGATCGTCAAGACGTCGCGGCTGGTTTCGCGCATGTCCGGCCTTATGGTGCAGCGGAGTAAAGCGATCGTCGGCGAAAATGCGTTTGCCCATAGCTCGGGAATCCACCAGGACGGTATTTTGAAGAAACGGGAAACATACGAGATCATGGATCCGAAGGAAGTCGGGTGGGGCGAGACAGAATTGCCATTGACGAAACATAGTGGCCGAGCCGCTCTGGAAGCGCGACTGAAGCATCTTGGCTTTACGTTGACCGATCAAGAGTTGGAGCGCATCTTTGTGCAATTCAAGGCTGTGGGGGATAAGAAAAAGTTTGTTTACGATGATGACTTGATCGCGCTGGCTGAAAATCAATGGACGGAAGTGCCCGAGGTATATTCGCTTGAAAATCTCGAGGTGCACGTCATCGGTGGGCAATTGCCTGAAGCCATCGTCACGCTCCGCCGCGGGGAGGAAGTGCATTGCGAGAAAGCCCAAGGCGATGGCGCTGTGGATGCAGCGATGAAGGCGATGGATAAAATTACAGGTTGCAACGGAAATCTTGTGGACTACCAAGTGCGAGCTGTGACTCAAGGCAAGGACGCGATCGGGGAAGTCACTATCAAAGTGGATTTTTCGGAGGGGAAAGAGCCGTTGGTGACGGGTAAAGCTGCTTCGACGGATGTGATCGAGGCGAGCGCGCGTGCATATTTGAATGCAGTGAATCGTGAGTTGACGCTACCAAAGCGGAAGCGCAACGCGATAGAGGGGGTATGAGACTTTTCGTTCGTCCAATAGTGCTGCGAACAGCACGCGCGTGTGGAGTCGCTTTTTGTATAACCGCTGGTTTTCTTCATGCCCAAGAGCAGGTGGAACCGATCCTCAAGGCAGAGCCTACCTCGACAAAAGCGAAGATTACTAGGGAAGATAATTTGCGGATGCGTTATGACCGAGGACGGATGCTCGATGAACAAGGACGCTGGAGTGAGGCGCTACAGGTTTTCCTTGGCATATTGCGCGAGGCTCCTGAGGCGCGTGGATCGCTGCTGATGGCGGGAATTGTGTTAAACAAAATGGCTCGATACAGCGAGGCGGTAGCTTATCTTGAACGTTTCCGCAAGCTCGAACCGCAAGACTTTCGAGGAGTCACGCATTTGATACAAGCACGACAAGGTCTTAAAGATGAAGCAGCAGTTGCAGCACTGCGGGCGGAGCTAGTCGAAATGCGGAAGCGGCAACCCGCACAGGAAGGATTGGCTGGGGCGCTTTCGTATCGACGAGAACGCATTCCACTTTCGCAACAGGAAGGGGGTGCGTATATGGCGATATTGGAGTTTTTCGAGCCAGACCTGCCGCCGTTTGTGGAATGGTTTGGCGATGTGTATAATGGGGAAGGAATGCTGCAACGGCGATTTTTGTTGGGCTATGAGTCGAGTGAAATCACCGTGGCCAATGGCAAAAAAGAACGAATACGCTCTTCGGATGCGATGATCCTCGGAGAGGTGAAGACTGAGCAGGATGAACCGAAGGAGTTCATTGTATTCGAGCGGCTAGAGGCGAGGCCGAGTTACGCCGAAGCTCGAGCGAAGTTTCTCCAGCTTTTGCAACGCACCCCAGAGCCCCTGGCAAGGGTAACAGTGAATCCTTGAGAATATGGGCAGAACAGGATTCGAACCTGTGAAGGCGTAAAGCCAGCAGATTTACAGTCTGCCCTCGTTGACCGCTTGAGTATCTGCCCAGCAGAATTTGTTAAATTAAATGCCCCACTTGTGTTGACAAGCCTATTTTAGCACTTCACTTGCCTCAGGTTCCTTTGCGGATGGACAGAGAGGACAACGCACAGCCTCGCCGTTTCCAACGTCGGCAAGACTCGGCCCGGCAAGCAGTCGTGCAGCGATAAAAGCCGCTCCGCAAAGGGCAAGCCCTCTCTGAAGACGTTTTACCCAGAGCGAGCTCAGGCGCGTCTGCCACCGCAACCATTGCCATTGTGAAATCCACAGGAGCACTACTGTGCCAAGTCCGAAAGTGAACATGATTTCAGCGCCGCGGGTTGCAGAACCTGACAGTAAGGCTGCCCCAAGCAACAAATACAAGGGCCCACAGGGCAGAAGCGGTGTGCTTAAGCCGACCATAATCGAAGCCCACCAAGGAGGAAGTTTTAGGCCGAGACGAAACATGCTCCATGTGTGGCTCGTGCCGCAGGAATGTTTCGGGATATGAGGTTCCCAACCTAATGACAACAACAGAAAAACGAACACCATTAGCCAAGGTAGATAATGTGCCCAACTTTGAGCATAACTCGCAAACGGCACGGCGCCGATGCCGCCTGCTAACGCACCGAGAACGGTGTAGGAGAGCAATCTCGATCCATGGTAGAGGCTGATTGATATGCCTCGATGGGAAGGGGTCATATCCAGACGTGCAAACAAACAAGTCAACGGTCCACACATTCCCACGCAGTGAAAACTTGTTACCACGCCCGCAATGAAAGCCGGCCATGTCCCTTGTATGTGCCCTAGATCGCTCATGAGAATTGGCTTAGCGAGCAAGCTGACCATTAGTTTTTCTAATGTCAAGGATGCAGTTGGCGAGGGAGAGTCCGAGTAAGTGCGCATTCATCAAAGGGCTTTTTTGCCTGTTTCATCTTTGATCTTCATCCGGTATTTGTGAATTGGCTTGACCTAGGCTTGAGCTGGGCGTAAACGCCCCCCATATGCGTGCCCTTGTAGCATCAATTTTGGTCATGGGGCTATCTATCCAAGCCGGCACGCATCTGATCGGCATGCAAGCCTTGGCATGGGCTCAGATGTTACGTCAACAAATCGAAGAAAAAGACTGGTTTCTCTCACTCAAGGAAGTTTTCTCGGGTGAAAAGCCCTGTGCTCTTTGCCATAAAGTCCGACAACTCCATGCAGAGAGCACAGAAGACGATAGGCCTTTTTCAATACAATGGAACAAAACCGAATTTCTTCTCACGCGCTCCTTTTTTATCCGACAATTTCAATTCCCAGTAGCAACGGAATACCCTCCGCCTACCTCTAGCCTTGTGATAACACGCGCAGAGCAACCTCTCGTCCCTCCACCTAAGCTATTCATTTAATCGGGGACACAAGACTCTTCTGTAGCGCCCAAAGGCGGCGCAAGCGGCGCAAGTCACCGTTTTCCGATGGCGTAATACATCATAGCAAGCATGCTGATGGATCGAATAGCGGTCCAGATTAGCCAACGGAACCGTCCTAGGCAGATCGGTGCTTGATGAAAAAGGGGCTAGACTGAGGCGCTTTTCAGAGGACTCAAGTGTTCCCATTCCGCGTTGAAAAGGCCGCGAAAACCCATTTTTGCGGCGGTTTAAAATTCCTCTTCTCAAAACACAATTTCTGAAACTCACAAAACAAAACGATTCAATCGATAAACAACATGAAAACCACCCGTTCATTTATTTTTGTCGTCTGCACGTTGTCTGTGGCAGTATATTTCGCACCTTCAACCATCGCCGCGCAAAATCCAGCAACATCGCAAAGAAGCACCATAGCACAGCAGAGTGGTGCTCCAAAGAAGTTGCCTGATGTCGTGGTGCGCGGAAGCCAGCTGCTACCCCTCACCCTGCCCACGCTAGCGGTGTCCCGAAGAGAAATAGCGCGCATTCCTGGTGGTGCAGCAGTCACTGACGCTGAGCGCTATAAAACGCAACGCGTGTCTAATCTTCGTGACGCTTTGGGATTGACGCCTGGCGTCTATGTCCAATCGCGTTTTGGGGCTGAGGAAGCGCGTCTTTCTATCCGTGGATCCGGCATTCAACGGACTTTTCACGGGCGTGGGATTGTTTTACTCCAAGACGGGTTTCGTCTTAATGAGACGGACGGCGGCTTTGATTTTCAGGCAATAGAGCCGCTTGTTTTCAGTCACATTGAGACCTACCGTGGAGCGAACGCGCTACGCTACGGAGCGACGACGCTTGGCGGCGCTATTAACTTCATTTCACCCACTGGCTACACAGCCCCGCTCTCCACTGTGCGCGGAGAGATCGGTTCTTATGGTTACCGTCGCGGGCTTGCTTCGGTAGCGGGACACAATGGAAACTTCGACGGTTATTTTGCGCT